>NZ_JARVKT010000030.1:0-78726 GCF_029809455.1 Micromonospora sp. DH14
GGGTGTGGGGTGGGCCACAGCGGGGGGGTGCGGGCGGGGTTGGTTACTGACGAGTAGCATCGGGGCAACGTGCCCCTCGGCTAGGAGGCTCAAGTGCCCCGTGAAGTTCGCGACGTCGTCTTCGTCGACGGCGTCCGTACCCCGTTCGGCAAGGCGGGTGGCATGTACGCCAACACCCGCGCCGACGACCTGGTGATCCGCTGCATCCGGGAACTGCTGCGTCGCAACCCGCAGCTGCCCCCGGAGCGGGTCGAGGAGGTCGCCATCGCGGCCACCACCCAGATCGGCGACCAGGGCCTCACCATCGGCCGCACCGCCGCCCTGCTGTCCGGGCTGCCCAAGACCGTCCCCGGCTTCGCCATCGACCGGATGTGCGCTGGCGCGATGACCGCCGTCACCACCGTGGCCAGCGGCATCGCCATGGGCGCGTACGACGTCGCCATCGCCGGTGGCGTGGAGCACATGGGCCGCCACCCGATGGGTGAGGGCGTCGACCCCAACCCGCGCATCGTCGCGGAGAAGCTCGTCGACCCGTCCGCGCTCGTCATGGGCGCCACCGCGGAGAACCTGCACGACCTGGTCCCGCACATCACCAAGGCGCGCACCGACGCGTTCGCGCTCGCCTCGCAGCAGAAGACCGCCAAGGCGTACGCCAACGGCAAGCTCCAGGACGACCTGGTCCCGATGTCGATCCGCGACGCCGAGGGCGGCTGGGGTCTCGCCACCGTGGACGAAGCCCCCCGGGACACCTCGCTGGAGAAGCTGGCCACCCTGAAGACCCCGTTCCGCCCGCACGGCAAGGTCACCGCGGGCAACGCGGCCGGCCTCAACGACGGCGCCACCGCGAGCCTGCTGGCCGACGAGGCCACCGCCCGCGAGCTGGGCCTGCCGGTCGCCATGCGGCTGGTGTCGTTCGGGTTCGTCGGCGTCGAGCCGGAGGTGATGGGTGTCGGCCCGATCCCGTCGACGGAGAAGGCGCTGCGCCTCGCCGGGCTCACCATCGACGACATCGGCCTGTTCGAGCTGAACGAGGCGTTCGCCGTGCAGGTGCTCGCCTTCCTCGACCACTTCGGCATTGCCGACGACGACGCGCGGGTCAACCCGTGGGGCGGCGCGATCGCCATCGGCCACCCCCTCGCCTCCTCCGGCGTGCGGCTGATGACGCAGCTGGCCCGCCAGTTCGCCGAGCACCCCGAGGTCCGCTACGGCCTCACGGCGATGTGCATCGGCATCGGCATGGGCGGCACTGTCATCTGGGAGAACCCGAACTGGGAAGGTGGCGACAAGTGAAGGCACCGAACGAGGTCGTCACCAGGGCGCTGCTGCGCCAGGTGAACGTACCGGGGCTGGACCGGCCGGCCGCCCTGATCACGCTCGACAACGGCTTCGACCACACCAAGCCGAACACCTTCGGGCCGGGTGGGCTGGCCAGCCTGGACGAGGCGATCACCGCCGCGCTCGCCGCCGACCCGGCGTTCATCGCGGTCACCGGCAAGCCGTACATCTTCTGCGTGGGCGCGGACATCGTCGGCCTGCCGCAGCTCGCCGACCGCGCGCAGGCGCTGGAGATCGGCCGGCTCGGCCACCGGGTCTTCGCCCGGCTCAAGGACAGCACCGTCCCCACGTTCGCGTTCGTCAACGGCGCGGCGATGGGCGGCGGCCTGGAGCTGGCGCTGCACTGCCACTACCGGACGCTCTCCGGCGGTGCGGCGGCCCTCGCGCTGCCCGAGGTCTCCCTCGGTCTGGTGCCCGGCTGGGGCGGCACCCAGCTGCTGCCGAACCTGATCGGCATCCCCGCCGCCACCCAGGTGATCATCCAGAACCCGCTGATGCAGAACAAGATGCTCAAGCCGAAGCAGGCCGCCGAGCTGGGCATCGCGGACATCCTGTTGGAGCCGGCGGACTTCCTGGAGCGGTCCCTGGAGTGGGCGGCCGGCGTGGTCCGGGGTCAGGTCACCGTGACCCGGCCCGAGGTCGACAAGGACATGTGGGCGGGCGTGCTCTACTTCGCCCGGGAGACGCTGAACCAGCGGCTGCACGGCGCCGTCCCGGCCGCGTACAAGGCGCTGGACCTGCTGGAGACGGCGAAGGACGCCGACTTCGCCACCGGCACCGCCGCAGAGGACGAGGCCCTCGCGGACCTGGTCTTCTCCGAGGAGCTGCGCAGCGGCCTGTACGCGTTCGACCTGGTGCAGCGGCGGGCCAAGCGCCCGGCCGGCGCACCGGACAAGGGTCTGGCCCGCACGGTCACCAAGGTCGGCATCGTCGGTGCCGGTCTGATGGCCAGCCAGCTGGCGTTGCTGTTCGCCCGCCGCCTCCAGGTGCCGGTGGTGATGACCGACCTCGACCAGTCCCGGGTGGACAAGGGCGTCGGCTACGTGCACACCCAGATCGAGAAGGCCGTCACCAAGGGCCGGATGGACAAGAACACCGCCGCGAAGCTGTACGGCCTGGTCAGCGGCACTGTCGACAAGAGTTCCTTCGCGGATGCCGACTTCGTCATCGAGGCGGTCTTCGAGGACCTGGGCGTCAAGAAGCAGGTCTGGGCCGAGCTGGAGAAGATCGTCTCCCCGGAGGCGGTGCTCGCCACCAACACCAGCTCGCTGTCGATCACCGAAATGGCCGCGGAGCTGGAGCACCCGGAGCGGGTGGTCGGCTTCCACTTCTTCAACCCGGTGGCGGTGCTGCCGCTGCTGGAGATCGTCCGGGGTGAGCGCACCGACGACGCCACCCTGGCCACCGCGTTCGCGGTCGGCAAGCAGCTGAAGAAGTCGAGCGTGCTGGTCAAGGACGCCCCGGCGTTCGTGGTGAACCGGCTGCTCACCCGCTTCCTGGGCACCGTGTTCGCCGCCGTGGACCAGGGCACCCCGCTGGACGTGGCGAACAGCGCACTCGACCCGCTGGGCCTGCCGATGCGCCCGCTCGCCCTGCTCCAGCTGGTCGGGCCGGCCGTCGCGTACCACGTGGGCGGCACCCTGCACGCCGCGTACCCGGACCGGTTCGGGGTCAGCGAGAACCTCAAGCGGATCGCCGACTCGGGTCAGCCGATCGTCGTCGACGACCAGGTCAACGAGGACGTCGCCAAGCTGCTCGTGGTCGGTGACCAGCCGCTGACCGCAGAGCAGGTACGGCAGAACGCGCTCGACGCGCTCGCGCAGGAGATCCGGCTGATGCTGGACGAGGGCGTGGTCGCCGAGGCGCAGGACATCGACCTGTGCATGATCCTTGGCGCCGGTTGGCCGTTCCACCTGGGCGGCGTCACGCCGTACCTGGACCGGACCGGCACCTCCGAGCGGGTCACCGGGCAGCGGTTCCTGCCGCGCGGCGCGGCGAGCCTGCCGGCCTGACCGATCGCAGTACCACCATCGCGGTGGTCGGACCGTCCCTCGTGGACGGGCCGGCCACCGCGACCGTTTGTGATCAGCGGACCGTCGGACGGGGGTCTGCGCAGGGTCAATGGCGGGCTCCGCAGCGGGTTAAGATCACCCGTTTCGCACCCCCATCTTGGAGCTGACTGACGTCCCAGCCGCCGGCCAATCCCTACGGCCCGCCGCACGATTCCCCCGACCCGTCGCAGCAGCCGGGCCAGCAGTCTGGCGGTTGGCCGCCGCCGCAGCAGCAGGGACAGCCGCAGCAGCCCGGTGGGTTCCCCTCCGCACAGCCCGGTGGGTTCCCGCCCGCACAGCCCGGTGGGTTCCCGCCCGCACAGCAGGGCTTCCCGCCCGCACAGCCGGGTGGGTTCCCGCCAGCGCAGCCCGGTGGGTTCCCGCCAGCGCAGCCGGGCCAGCCGTACGGCGACCCGAACCTGGCCGGCGGCCCGCCCCCGGCGAAGAAGTCCAACGTCGGCAAGATCGTGCTGATCGTGCTGGCCGTGGTGCTGGTGCTCTGCCTCGGCGGCGCGGCGATCATCTGGCTCGTCGTCAAGGACGACGTGGGTGCCGTGGTGGACGCCAGCAAGACCCGGGTGGTCGCGCCGGCCACCCTCGCCGGCCGGCCGAAGCTCACCAACCCGGAGCTGCAGGCGGCCGCCGACCAGGCGGTCAGCGGGATGAAGACGGCGGCGGGGAACGAGACGAGCACCGTCGCGGCCTTCTACGGCGACCCGACCAAGCAGGACCTCGTGATGATCGCGGGCATGTCCGGGCTGCTGGCGGACCCGAAGAAGGAACTCGACGCCTACGTCGACGGGCTGTCCAAGCAGCTGACCGTCAACGAGATGACGGGCGTCGACGCCCGCCCGCTCGGCGGTGAGGCGCGCTGCGGCGACGGGAACACCGAGACCGTGCCGTTGGGCATCTGCGTCTGGGCCGACCGGGGCAGCCTGGGCATGGTGGTGATGTACTTCACGTCCGCCGACCAGGCCAAGGCCGAGTTCACAGCGATCCGGGGCCAGGTCGAGCAACAGTCCTGAGCCGTACGAGACAGTGGGCCCCGGCCACCCTCGCGGTGACCGGGGCCCACGCCGTACGTCGACTGTCAGGCCGGATCGGCGACCTCCGTCGCGGCCAGCGCTGCCGCCGCGGCCCGCGCCGCTGCCGCCGCCGCCCGCTCGGCCGCGTTGCCGAGCACACAGAACTCGTTGCCCTCCGGGTCGGCGAGCACCACCCAACCACCGCCGGTCAGGCTGACCCGGTCGGCGACGAGCGTCGCGCCGATACCGAGCAGCCGCTCGACCTCCTCGGCGCGGGTCCGGTCGGCGGGTTGCAGGTCAAGGTGCAGCCGGTTCTTCACCGTCTTGCCCTCGGGCACGGCGATGAACAGCACCTCCGGGCCGCCCGGCGGCAGGAGCATCGCCTCCGGGTCACCGGGGAAGTCGTCGGGCTGCCGGGGGCAGTCGAACACCTGCGCCCAGAAGCCGGCCAGCGCGTACGTGTCGGAACAGTCGATGCTGATGTTGTGGATCGTCGAGCTCACTGGTGGTCCTCCACAGTGGTGGTGGTGACACGTTCGCCGGCGCTGCGGAGCACGCAGAACTCGTTCCCCTCCGGGTCGGCGAGCACCGCCCAGCCCGTTCCGTCGGCAAGCCGTCGGTCGGCGACCATCGTGGCCCCGAGGCCGAGCACCCGCTCGACTTCCTCGTCCCGGGTCCGGTCGACCGGTTCCAGGCAGATGTGGACCCGGTTCTTGGTCACCTTGTCCTCCGGCACCTCCTGGAAGAACAGGTGGGGGGTGGTGCCGCCCGGCGGCACCAGGGCCGCCTCCGGATCACCGGGGGCGTCCTCGTCGTACCGGGCGTAACCGAGCACCGCCGACCAGAAGCCGGCCAGGGCGTACGTGTCGTGACAATCGAAACTGATGTTGCGGATCCGTGGATACACGGGTGGTCCTCCATGTTCGGATGAGGACGCTCCGCCGCCCGGGGTCAGCCTGCGAAGACCAGAGGTGCGGAGCCTTGACTGGTGGACATCGACGCACCCCCCTTCACTCTCTGAGCTGACGCGGTGATCTTGCCAGCGGGTGAGCGTCGCGCGCAACCCCGTTCAGCCGGCGGCGGGCACCGCCGGGGCGTCCGCCGACGGCAGCGTCACCGTCACCTCCAGACCACCGCCGCTCTGCGCGACCACCCGTACGGTGCCGCCGTGCGCGTCGCAGACCGCCCGGACAATGGACAGCCCCAGACCGGACCCGCGGGCGCCGGTGCGTTCCCGGCCACCGCGTCGGAACGGCTCGAACAGCCCCGGAACGTCGGCCTGGTCCACCTCGAAGCCGGTGTTGCCCACCACCAACCAGGACCGTTCGCCGTCGGTGCCGGTGCGCACCCAGAGCCGGCCGTGCAGGTGGTTGTAGCGGACCGCGTTCTCGATGAGGTTGCCGGCCAGCCGGTCCAGCAGGCCGGGGTCGCCGACGACCGGCGCGGGCTTCAGCGACGTCTGCACCCGCAGACCGATCCGTTCCACCTCGCGGCGCATCGCCGACAGGGCGTTGGCGGTGCCGGCGGCGAGGTCGCACTCCGTTCGCCGACCCAGCCGCCGGCCGGCCTGCGCCTCGCTGCGCGCCAGCACCAGCAGCGCGTCCACCAGGCTGTTGGCCCGCTCGGAGGCGTCCCGGACCACAGTCGCCATCCGCCGGTACTCGGCGGCGTCCGCCTCGTCGTCGCTGAGCGTCACGTCGATCTCGGTGCGCATCACGGCGAGCGGGGTACGCAGCTCGTGCGAGGCGTTCGCCACGAAACGTTTCTGCGCCTCGAACGCGGACGCGATCCGGTCCAGCATGTCGTCGAACGTCTTCGCCAGCTCGGCCACCTCGTCGTCGGCGCCCGAGTAACCGATCCGCTGGTCCAGGGTCGCCTCACCGAGCCGTTGCGCGGTCGCGGTGACCTGGTGCAGGGGGCGCAGCGCCCGACCCGCCACCGCGTACGCCCCGGCCACCCCGACCACGCTGATCGCCAACAACGCCACCAGACCCTTGGCCAGCAACTCCCCCGAGGCGGCGTCGACCAACTGCCGCTGCCACTCGCCGGCGTCCAACTCCCGGCCGTCGGAGAGCAGCACTGTCGTGCCGGGCACCAACTCGTCGGTGGGGCGCAGCGCGTCGCGGACCAGGAGCCACGCCAACAGCACCAGGATCGCTCCGGCGCCGATCAGCAGCACCCCGTTGAGCACCGTCAACCGCAACCGCAGGGTGGGCCGCAACCGGCGACTCATGCACTTACCTCGGCGGTGCGGTAGCCGGCGCCGACCACCGTCTCGATCAGCGGCGGGTCGCCGAGCTTCTTGCGCAGCGTCATCACGGTGACCCGGACGATGGTGGTGAACGGGTCGGTGTTGGCGTCCCAGACCCGTTCCAGCAACTCCTCACTGGAGACCACCGCGCCGCGCGCCTTGAGCAGCTCACTGAGCACCCCGAACTCCTTGTTGGTGAGGTCCACCGGCACTCCGGCGCGGGTGGCCACCCGGCGGGCCGGGTCGAGCACCAGGTCGGCCAGTTCGAGCACCGGCGGCGCCGCCGGGGTGGCCCGCCGACCCAGCGCCTGCACCCGGGCGACCAACTCGTCGAAGGCGAACGGCTTGGGCAGGTAGTCGTCCGCGCCGAGCTGCAACCCCTCCACCCGGTCGGCCACCGTGCCACTCGCGGTGAGCATCAGCACCCGGGTCAGCGCACCGGAGGCCGCCAGGTCCGCGCAGATCTGGTCGCCGTGCACGCCGGGCAGGTCGCGGTCGAGCACCACCACGTCGTACCGGGTGACGAAAGCGGCCTCGTGGCCGGCGTCACCGTCGTACGCCACGTCGACGGCCATCCCCCGCTTGCGTAACCCGCGCGCGATCGCGTCGGCGAGGTTGCGCTCGTCCTCGACCACCAGTACCCGCATCCCGGCCTCCTCGCTGCTGACCACCGACAACCTAGTGCCGCCCGGCAACCATCGTCCCCCGCCGTGGGCACCGGTCGGCGTTGCGGGCCACCGCCGCGTACGCGATGCTGGCCGGCGGCACCGAGCGACGGACGGACCTGGCATGACCACTGCGGCACCGACCATCCGGCGGGACATCGCCTACCGGGGTTTCCACCTGCCGGCCGACACGGCCAGCGGCAGCGGCGACGGCCTGCGCGCCGGTGATCGGGGCCTCACCCTCGACGGCGGTGACCAGCGGGGCAGCTGGACGTCGCCGCCGGTACCGGTCGGCTTCGCCGTCGCCGAGGTGGTGCCGTCCTGGACGGCGGACACCCCGGACGGCTGTTGGATCGAGGTCGACCTGCGCGGTTGGCACGACGACGCGCCCAGCACCGACTGGTACCGGCTGGCCCGCTGGGCCGCCGGCGACCACACGGTACGGCGCACCTCGGTGCCCGGCCAGCGTGACAGCGTCGCCCGGGTCGACACCGACACCCTGATCGTGACCGGGGCGACGGTCACCGGTTGGCAGGCGCGGGTGACCTTGTGCCGGCCCGCCGGCAGCCCGACCGGCCCGGTGCTGCGCAGCGTCGGCGCGGTCGCCACCGGGCCGACCTCGACCGACCGGTGGCACGAGCGGGAGGCCACTTCGACCGCCGGGCGTGGGATCGTGCTGGACGTGCCCCGCTACTCGCAGCGGCTGCACGCCGGCCAGTACCCGCAGTGGGGTGGCGGCGGCGACTCCTGGTGCAGCCCCACCTGCACGTCGATGGTGCTCGCCTACTGGGGCGCGGAGCCGACACCGGACCACTACGCCTGGGTGCGGCCGTCCGGTCCCCGACCGGTGGTGGTGCACGCCGCCCGACACTGCTACGACCACGCGTACGCCGGGGCCGGGAACTGGCCGTTCAACACCGCGTACGCCGGTCTGCACGGGGTGGACGCGTTCGTCACCCGGCTGCGGTCGCTGGTCGAGGCGGAGGCGTTCATCGCCGCCGGCATCCCCCTGATCGTCTCCGCCGCGTTCCGGGCCGGCGAGGTGCCGGGGCTCGGGTACGACACCGGAGGGCACCTGATGGTGCTGGTCGGCTTCACCGCCGACGGTGACCCGGTGCTCAACGACCCGTACGCCCCGGACGACGACGCGGTCCGCCGTACCGTGCCTCGACAGGGGTTCGAGGCGGTCTGGCAACACGGCAGCGGCGGGGTGGCGTACGTGCTGCGACCCGCGTCGGTGCCGCTGCCCCCGCCGCCGGCCCAGGCCAACTGGTGATCAGTCGGCCAGTTTCCAGAGCTGGTACGAGCCGGGCGCGGCGACACTGCACACCAGGTAACCGGTGACCGCCTGACAGTCCCCGGTGGCACGGGGCAGCACGTCCACGACCCGCGTCTTCGCGGCGCCGACGTCCAACTCGCCGACCAGCACCCCACCGTCGGGATGCCGGCGGATGCCGACCAGCCGGCCGACACCGAGTTGGTACAGCTCCCACCGGCCCAGGTCGGCCAGCTGCCGGCCGGTCAGCGCGTCGAGCACGATGTACTGCTCCAGCGGCCCGATACCGCTGATGTTGGCCATCAGCCGGCCGTCGGTCGGCCAGGCCCACCCCCACCGGCTGCTGCGCCAGCGCACCTCGCCGGTCGCCGGGTCGAGCGCCTGCAGCTCGTTGTTGCCGGTGCGCAGGCACAGGACGGGGCCACAGTCCAGCGTGAAGTCCACGTTGACCCGGGTGCGGGTCCAGCGTTGGTCGAGCCGGTCCAGTCCGTACGCGGTGACCGCGCCCGAGCCCCTGTCGACGGCGAGCAGCAGGTCGTTTATCAGGTCCAGTCCGATCGGACCACGGTCGGGCGGGCGCAGGTCGGCGCGGGCCAGCACCGTCCCGGTGATCGCGTCGCGTACCTCGACCGGCCCGTCCAACTGGTTGAGCACCACCCGGTCCACTCCGCGCTCGTCGCCCCGCACTGTCACGTCGGCGGTGACGCCCGACAGCTGCCAGCGCACCGTGCCGCAGCACGGATCGATCACGCGCACACTGGATGGTTCGGTCTCGCCGCCGCTGCGCAGCAGCAGATTGCCGTCGGTCAGCTTGGTGACGGTGCCCGGCTGCTGCCAGCGGTACGCCCCGGTCGCCCGGTCCAGGGCGATGGTGCGGGTCTCCCGACCCTCCGGGCCGATCTCGTACCCGGTGGTCAGCAGCATCCCGTTCAGCGACGTCATCCCCCAGTACCGGGCCTCCGCCGACAGCTGCACGTGCCAGACCGGCTCGCCGTCGGGCAGCCGGTACGCGGCCAGCCGCCCCTGCCGCCTCGGGCTCGT
Source organism: Micromonospora sp. DH14 (assembly GCF_029809455.1). Lineage (NCBI taxonomy): Bacteria > Bacillati > Actinomycetota > Actinomycetes > Micromonosporales > Micromonosporaceae > Micromonospora > Micromonospora sp. DH14. The sequence goes on from NZ_JARVKT010000030.1 coordinate 9,645, forward strand.
CGGCTCCATCACCAGCAGGAGGTCACCATCGATCATGACGTCGGATCCGGGCCTGGCCGGCAGGGTCACCGGGGCCGGGCGCGACGGCGTCACCGCGCCGGCGGCGAGCGTGACCAGGGCGAGCAGCACGACCAGCGCGCAGCGCAACGTGCGACCGTGGGCGCGGGGCGGGCGGGGCAGCGGGTCCGGGTCCGGGTCGTGCCGCAGTACGCCGAGGTCGATCACCGAGTCGCTCACCGCGTCAACCTCCACAGGGCGGTCGTGCCGTCCAGGCGCTGGCAGAGCAGCACCGGCAGGGACGCCTGGCAGCTGCCGGCGATGCCGGGCAGCACGTCGACGATCCGCGCTCGGCCGGCCACCAGGTCGAGTTCGGCGACGACCATCCGACCGTCGTCGCCCCGCCGTACGCCGACCAGCGGGTCGTCCGCGTCGAGCACGGGCATCAGGCTCCACCCGCCCAGGTCGGCCAGCGCGAAGCTCACCAGCCGGGTGCTGCCGGGCGGGACGAGCAGCAGCAGCTCGTTGACGACCTGCACCCGCTGGTACGCCGACCGGTCACCGGGCAGCGTGTCGACGCTGCGCAACAGGTGGCCGCTGCCGGCGTCGTGCACCTGCACCTCGCCGGTCGGTTGCAGGAGCACGAAGCGGTCGACCCGGCCCGCCGGGTCGTGGTGGTAGGTGGGGTTGGCAGCCGGCGGAATCGGCACCGACCAGAGCACCCGGCCGGTGTCGGGCGCCACCCCGCTCACCGCGCCCGACCCGTCCTCCCGAGGGTCGGTCAGCAGCAGGCCGCCGTCCGCTGTCGGTTGCAGCGACCCCGGATGCTGCCAGCGTTGCCGGCCGGTCGCGGCGTCGAAGGCGGTGGTCTGGAACACCCGGTTCGGGGCGCTGACCGCGGTGGCCAACACCAACCCCCGCTCGGTGCGGACGTCGAGGTAGTCACCGGTGCGGGCCAGCGGCGCCTGCCACCGCCGTCGCACGGCGGCGCCGGCCGGTGCCGGCCGGGCGTACGCGCTCAGGTACCGCTCACCGTCGGGTATCGGCGGATCGACCACGAAGACGCTCTCCGCGGCCAGATACGCCGTGGCCGTCCGGGACGCCGGCACCACACTCACCGTGCGCTGCGCCCACGGGGCGGCGGCGGCCAGCACCACCAGGCTGAGCAGCAGCACCGCCGCGCCGTGCAGCGGGCGAGCGGCGGCACGCGTGCCGCGGACCGACGACGCCGACGTGGGCTCGTCCCGAATCTCGCCCAGCTCGATGATCGACAACGACCGTCCTTCCGTCACCAGGTAAGGCTGGCCGACGAATCACCGTCCGGCAAACCGACCGTCAGCGCACCGGCCCGGCAAAAGCGACGGAACCCCGCCTGTACGATGGCGCGTCGTGGCTGTGCCGGTGGTAGACCCTTCGCTGAATCCCCTGACCGACGCCGACCCGGCCGAGGTGGAGCCGACACGGCGGCCTCGGCGCCGTCCGGCCCGAACCGACCTGTTGGCCCTCGGAGCCTATGTGCTGCTGGGCGTCTTCGTCTGCCTCAACTACTGGGGTGACGTCAACGGCCGGGTGTCCTCGCACCTGCCCACCGATCACAGCTGGTTCGAGTGGTTGTTCGCGCACGGCGCGTACTCGGTGCGCCACCTGGAGAACCCGCTCTTCACGGCCCAGCAGAACGCCCCGGACGGGGTGAACATGATGGCCAACACCTCACTGCTCGGGGTGACACTGCCGCTGGCCCCGCTGACCATGCTGCTCGGCCCCCAGGTGATGTACGCGCTCTATCTGGGTGCGGCGCTGGCGGCCACCGCCGGCACCGGGTACTGGATGCTCTCCCGCCACCTGGTGCGTTCCCGGGCGGCGGCGTTCGTCGGCGGCGCGTTCCTCGGCTTCGCGCCGGGCATCATCCACCACGCCAACGGCCAACCGAACTTCGTGTCCAACTTCCTGCTCCCACTGATCGTGGTGCGGGTGCTCACCCTGGCCGAGCCGGGCCGGTGGCGGCGCAACGGGCTGATGCTCGGGGCGCTGGTGGCGTACCAGATCTTCATCAACGAGGAGATGCTGCTGCTCACCGCGCTGGCCTGCCTGGTCATCGTGCTGGCGTACGCCGTGCAACGGCCGCGGGCCACCCGGGCCGCCGCCGGCACGTTCCTGGCCGGGCTCGGCGTCGCCGGTGGGCTGGCCCTGGTGCTCACCGCGTACCCGATCTGGTTCCAGTTCAACGGCCCGCAGTCCTACCGGGGCCTGCAGGGCGGCGTGTTCCACAACTGGGGCGAGGACCTGGTCGCCTTCGTCACCTTCGCCCGGGACACCTGGGCCGGCAACCCGGAGGTGGAGAAGACCATCGGCCTGACCGAGCAGAACACCTGGTTCGGTTGGCCGCTGGTGCTGCTCTCGCTGGTGGCTCTGGTGCTGCTGGTGCGCCGGTCGCTGGCCGCGCGGATCGTCGCGGTGCTCATCGTGGTGTTCAGCGTGGCCGCGATCGGGCCGTGGGTGCGCTTCAACGGTGTGGAGACCGACATCCGCGGCCCGTGGTCGTACGTGTCGGACGACCTGCCGCTGGTCGAGATGATGATGCCGACCCGGTTGACGCTGGTGGTCGCCGCCGCGGTGGGCGTCCTGCTCGCGTTGACCTGGGAGGCCGCGTACCGGCAGGGACGCCCGGTGGCCGACCGGCCGAGGGTGCCGGCCCAGCGCGCGGGCGACGCGGCCCCCGCGGCGTCCGACAACGAGCCGGCCGCGCCGGCCGCCGCGCGCCGTCGGTGGCTGCGCCCGGTGGGGTACGCGGCGGTCGCCCTCGCCGTGCTGCCGCTCTTCCCCCGGCCGCTGCCCGCCCAGCAGATCGACCCGCCGCCGCACTTCATCAGCGCGGGCGGCTGGCGGCCGTACGTGCCGGCGGGCCGGACCCTGGTGCCGGTGCCGATCCCGAGCAACGTGCACGGTCTGCCGACGCTGCGCTGGAGCGCGCTGACCGGGCAGGAGTTCGCTGTCCCGGGCGGCTACTTCATCGGCCCGAATGAGCTGGGTGAGGGGGTCTTCGGCGCGCCGAACCGGCCGACCAGCTCGCTCATCTACTCCACCATGGACAAGGACGCGGTTCCGGCGCTGACCGACGAGAACCGCCGCCAGGCCATCGAGGACCTGCGGTTCTGGCGGGCGTCGGTGGTGGTGCTCGGGGCGCACCCGCGCGAGTCGGTGCTCCGCGAGCTGGTCACCGGCCTGATCGGGCCGCCGCAGCGGGTCGACGACGTCTGGGTCTGGGACGTCCGCCCGCTGGTGGGTTAGACGCGCTCCCGCACGTCCCACACCCACCCGCCGTCGACCGGCCGACCCGGGCCGAGCAGGTCGTCGACAGTCCGGCGGACCGGGTCGCCGTGCTCCAGCTGACCGAGCACGACCACTGCCGCCCGCCAGTGCCGCAGGTCCTCGATGGCCTGTCGACGGTCGGCGTCGCTGAGCGGCGGCACCGCGCCGGTCTCGGCCACCCGGCGCAGCAGCACCGAGGTGGGCCGGTCCGGCGCGCCCCAGCGGGCCGTCGGGTCGTCCGGGCCGCTGGGGCCGATGAAGTAGCCACCGGGCGCGGGGAACGCCAGACCGGTACGGGCCGACCAGAGCATCACCGGGCTGCGCCCGGCGCCGGTGACCGGCGGCACCGCGACCACCGTCCGGCCGGGCGGCACCAGCGCACGCCAGTCGCCGTCGGCGACGAACGCCGGCACCGGCGCGACCGGCACCACCCGGATCGGCGTCGGCGTCAGGGGCAGCAGCGCGGCGGCCACCGCCCCGGCCCACAAAAGCCGTACCGGCGATCCCGGCGCGGTCGCCGGGTGCGCGGCGCGGACCCGGTCCACTGAGAGCGCCACCAGCACACCCAGCACCGGTACGCAGACCAGCGCGAACCGGGCCGGCACCGCGAGGTCGAGCAGCGGCAGCTCCGCGACCAGTCGGTACGGCCCCGGAAGGCCTGTGGCGTTGCCGTTCAACCGCACCGTCGTCCCGAGCGAGAGCAGGGCGAAGACCACGCCGCAGCCGGCCAACGCCCGCACCAGTGCCCGTCGCCACAACCAGATCACGATCACCACGGCGAGCACCAGCAGCCCCGGGCCGAAGAACGAGTTCTCCTCGGTCGGGTTCGGCGAGAGCAGCCCCGGCAGCCAGTCGTCGCCCAGCACGGTCTGCCGGGCCGACGCGGTGAACGAGGCGACGTCCAGCTGGAAGCCCTGCGTGGCGAACGCCATCCCGGTGTAGTGCTGCGGGCCGTGGAACTGGAACCACAGCGGGTACGCCAGCGGCACCGCCGCCACGCCGGCCGCCACCGCGAGCCGACCGAAGAGGGCCGGCGCGTGCCGCCGCGCGGCAACCCGGTCGGCGAGCGCGTACGCCAGCGCGAAGACGCCGGCCGCGAGCACCAGGAAGACCAGCACCTCCTCGCCGATGAAGACCTGCCAGACGAGCAGCAACCCGAGGCCGACGCCGGGACGCCACACGTCGTCCCGTGCGACGCCCGAGGCGGGTCGGAACACCAGGGCGAGGATCGGCGGCACCAGGAACTGCGCGGCGATGTGCAGGTGGGCGCCCGCCTGAGCGACCATGCCCGGGGCGAAGCCGCAGATCAGCCCGCCCACCGCAGCCGCGGCCCGGGTGTCGACCAGCCGACGGCGCAGCAGCACGTACCAGGCGACGGCCGTCCCCGCGAGGCAGCAGACGACCGCCACGCAGAACGCCACCTGCGAGCCGAGGAGCAGTGTGACCGGGGTGAGCGGGACGCCCAGGCCGAGCACCGAGGTGTTCGCCATCAGGTTCACCCCGTCGGGCGCGTTCAACCCCGTACTGAAGAGCGGATTCTCCCCCGCGACCACCGCATGGGCCGCGTGGGCCAACATCCACTCGAAGAGGATCTGGTCACCCGCCTGGTGGAACAACCGCCACGGGTGACCCCACTGCCCGCTGGTCGCCAGAACCGCGAGGCCCAGATAGCCGGCCACCACCAGCGCGTCTCGCGGCCAGGCCGGACGGGACGTGCCGACCGTCGCCGGCGGCAGGGGGTTCGGGGACGTCGTCCCGGCGGTCATCAGACCGAACGGTCGCTGATCGCCCGGACGTCCCAGACCCAGACATCCAACTCCTGGCGGCCCGGGCCGACCAGCTCCTCGACCGTCCGCCGCAGCGGCTCGGCGTTCTGCTGCCGCACCGGCAGCACCAGGATCGCCGCCCGCCAGTGCCGCAACTCGTCGGTGAAGCGCCGACGCTGCCGGTCGTCGAGCTTGGGCGTACGCCCGGTGGTCGCCACCTCCTCCAGCATCTGGCCCACCCCGCTGGGACGACCGCCGAACCGGCCCGGGTCACCGGTGTTGCCGTTGCGGGGCGCGAGGAAGTAACCGCCGGGGATCTTGAAGTCGAGGTTGGTGGCCGCCGCCCAGCGCATGCCGTGCGTGTTGCCCATGCTGGGCACCGGGATCGGCACCAGCGTCTGGTCCGGCCCGACGTACGCCCGCCAACGATCGGCGGTGATGAAGTCTGGCACCGGGGGCCGGGAGACCATCCGCAGCGGCATCGGTGCGATCGGCAGCAGCGCGAAGGCCAGGCCCGCGGCGGTGAGCACGCGGACGGTACGGCGGTCGGCCGGGCGCAGCGCCCAGGCCCGCTCGACGGCGAGCGCGAGCAGCAGACCGATCACCACGCTGGTGATCAGACCGAACCGGGTCGGCACCACCGCGTCGAGCAGCGGCAGGTGGACCAACCACTCCCACGGCCCGGTGATCAGCTCCCGGTCCCACCAGGAGACCCGCTCGCCGAGGGAGAGCACGGCGAAGAACAGGCCGGTCACCGCGAGCGCCCTGACGATCAGCTCCCGGCGCAGCCAGACCACGATGCCGATGGCGAGCATCGACAGGCTCCAGCCGAAGAAGGCGTTCTCCTCGGAGTAGTTCGGCGCCAGATTGGCGTTGGCTCGCTGGTTGCCGCCGAGGGTGGGCGAGCCGGGGGCGAAGAAGGCGGCGATGTCGTTGCCGTAGTCCTGCACCGCGTCGCTGAGCCCGTGGTAGGCCATCGGCCCGGCGAACTGCACGTAGAGCGGGTACGCCAGCAGCGCCCCGGCCAGCAGCGCACAGGTCAGCACACCGGCGCCCAGCGGCCGCCACGCCGTCCGCCACCGGGCCGGCTCCTGGGCGAGCACCGCCAGCAGGAAGACACCGCAGGCCAGTGCCGTGAAGAGCAGGATCTCCTCGTTGATGAACGCCTGGATGGTGACCAGGACGGCGAGCAGCGCCCCGTCGCGAACCGGCCTACCGGAGCGGGTGAGCACCAGCACCCGCCACACGATGAACGGCAACAGGAACTGACTGATGATGTTCGGGTGCCAGCTGGCGTGCGAGAGCATCGCCGGCGAGAACCCGCAGAACCAGCCGCCGACCGCCGCCGCCAGCGGGGTGCGCACCAGGTGGCGGGAGAGCATCAGGTACCAGGCCATGGCGGTGCCGGCGAGGCCGAGCGTGACCAGCACCACGAAGGAGACCGCCGGTCCGAAGAGCAGCGTCACCGGGACCATCGGGATGCCCAGCGCCAGCACCGCCGTGTTGGCCATCAGGTTGACGCCGTCGGGGTAGTTGAACTGCTCGGTGTAGAACGGGTACTCGCCGTGCAGCACCACGCGTACCGAGTGGGCGAGGAAGAACTGCACCTGGGCCGGGTCACCGGTGTAGAGCGAGGCCACCCGACCGGACGGGTCCAGCCAGATCCGGCTGGTCACCCAGAGCGCGGCGAGCAGAAACAGCCCGCCCACCGCCAGGTGCTGCCGCCGCCGGGTCCACCGCACCCGGGTCGGCACCGCGCCCCCGGCCGGCGCCTCGGGCTCGGCCGGCGCTTCGGGCGCTGCCCGTGTTTCGGGCGCGGGCGATGCCGGGGTCTGCGCCGGGTCCGTGGTCGGGGCGGTCAGCGCGGGCGGACCGGTCAAGCGGCCGACAGGTGTGCGGTAACTCACCAGGTCGGCGGAGTCGGCTGCCGCCTCCGTGTGCGGCGCGGGCAGGGCGCGGGACTCGGCAGGCGTCACAGTCGGCGGAGTCTACCGGAGCAACCAAAACGCCCTAAAGCCCCGGTGGTGTCCATTGTGGCGGATCGGGTGACGGCCACCTGAGGCACCGCACCGGACATCTCGTACTATGGCGCTTTCCGACAGCGACGGCGAGGCGATCGGGGGCGGGCCAGGTGACTCCAGGCCGTCGGTACGGCAGGGCGCTTCCCGTCCTGCTGAGCGCGCTGCTGGCAAGCACGGCCTGCGGTCCGGTGGCCGAGCGGAAGCCGCAGGACCTGCGGGTCGGGTACGACAGCCTGGACGGCGCGCTGACGGTGTGGCCGCCCCGCGGGGACCTCTCCGGTGACGCCGGGGCGACCGCGGCGGTCACCGCCGCCGTGCGGGACTGGCGGTCGCCGGCCGACGACCGCGCGCACCTGCCCTCGTCCGGCATCCTCTTCTCGGGTCGCGTCGACGGCGCCCCGGTGGCGCTGGTGGCCGCCGACGTGCCCGGCGAAAGTGCCTCCTGGCTGCTGCAACTGACTGGCGGAGGCGACCGGTACGAGGTCACCCGGGCCACCGAGTACACCGACCCCGGTTACCTCGTCTACTCCGACGTGCTGCCGGTGCAGACTGCCGGCGGCCGGCGCTACCTGGTCTCGGCGCGGGTGCAGACCCTCCTCGGGCCGAAGGACCGGGCGTTGACCATCGCGGACGGCCTCAGCGCACCGGTCGACGTGCCGTCCTGCACTGCCGTCGGCGTGACCGCGACCCTGCGCACCACGGAGTCGCTGCCCCGTGGGCGGGCCGCCGACCGGCTGCTCGACCTGGGCACCGGCACCGTCGATCCCCGTTACCCGCTGGTCCGCGACGAGTCCGGCACCGGCCGGCGGGCGCTCACCGGCCTGGACACCTGCGCGCTGGCCGGCGACCGGGGCCCGTTCGGCAGCATCCCGCGCCGGATCGGCGACCGGGACGCCCCACGCTCGGTGCCGACCTCCTGGCCGATGGCGAAGCTCACCGTGCGCTCGCTCGGCGAAATCGCTCTCGGCGGCGGCGAGGCGGCCGAGTTGCAGCAGCTCAGCTGGGACACCGACGCCGGCGCGATGACGGCGGTGATCTACCGACCGGCCGACGGGAGCGCAGCCGTCGCCTCACCCGCCGACCGGGCCACCCCGTTGCAGGCGTACCAACTGCCGGTGCCCGGCCAGCCGCTGGTGGTGTTGAGCTGGCGGCCCACCCGGGACAGCTCCCTGTCCGTCCCGCCGGGCACTCCCCTGCTGGTCGAGCGCCCCGGTCTGGCGGTCATCCCGACCCCGTCGCGCTCCCAGACCTACAGCCTCGCCAACAACGACAAAACCCACTACCGCTCAATCTCCCCCCGCTGACAGCGCCGCCCCCCGCCCCCGCCTGACCCGGTCGATCACGGAGTTGTGGTGCCCGGCAAAAGGCGCGAACGACCAATCATCGCCCACCATAAGTCCTTGATCGACGAGGGTGGGCGGAGCGGGGCACGCGCGACGACGGGCGCCCCCAAAGGGGCGCCCGTCCTCTCGTGCGTGCGGGTCAGTTCTGTGCGGCCGCGTCGCTGGCGGTGAGGCGGTCCGGGGTGGCGTCCAGGCTGGAGATCCAGCCGGTGACGTCACGGGCCACGTCCTGGGCGGTCAGGCCCAGGTCGGCGAGGATCTGCGCGCGGGTGCCGTGCGGGTGCCACTCGGCCGGCACACCCAGGTCCTTGAGCGGCACCCGGACGTCGGCGTCCCGCATCGCCTGGGCGAGCGCGTCGCCCACACCTCCGACCCGGACGCCGTCCTCGACGCTGACCACGAGCCGGTGGCGGGCGGCCAGGTCGACCAGCTCCGCCGGGACCGGACGCACCCAACGCGGGTCGACGACGGTGACCCCGTAGCCGTGCTCGGCGACCCGGGCGGCCACCTCCATGCCCAGCTGGCCGAAGGAGCCGACGGCGACGAGCAGCACGTCGGTACGGGCAGACTCGGCCAGCACGTCGACCGGGCCGACCCGGCGCAGCGCCGGCAGGTCCGCGGCGACGGTGCCGGTCGGGAACCGCACCACTGTCGGGCCGTCGTCGACGGCCAGCGCCTCGCGCAGCTCCTCGCGCAGGGTGGCGGCGTCGCGGGGTGCGGCGATCCGCAGCCCCGGCACCACCCCGAAGACCGACATGTCCCAGATGCCGTAGTGGCTGGGGCCGTCCGGGCCGGTGATGCCCGCCCGGTCCAGCACGAAGGTCACCGGGAGCTTGTGCATCGCCACGTCCAGCAGGACCTGGTCGAAGGCGCGGTTGAGGAAGGTGGCGTAGACCGCGACCACCGGGTGCAGGCCGCCGAGCGCCAACCCGGCCGCCGAGGTGGCGGCGTGCTGCTCGGCGATGCCCACGTCGTACACCCGCTCGGGGTACTTGCGGGCCAGCTTGGCGATGCCGGTCGGCTCGGCCATCGCGGCGGTGATGCCCACCACGTCCGGACGTTCGTCGGCGACGGCGAGCAGCTCGTCGGCGAAGACGTGCGTCCACTTCACCGCCGGGGCGGCCAGCAGCGCGCCGGTCTCCACGTCGAAGGCGCCGCCGGGGCCGTGCAGGCAGTCCGCCTCGTCCTCCTCGGCCGGGCGGTAGCCGTAGCCCTTGCGGGTGACGGCGTGCACGATCACCGGGCCGCCGAAGTTCTTGGCCGCGCGCAGCGCCGCCTCGACCGCCGCCACGTCGTGCCCGTCCACCGGGCCCACGTACTTGATGCCGAGGTCCTCGAACATGGCCTGCGGGGCGACCGCGTCCTTGATGCCCTTCTTGACGGCGTGCAGCACCTCGTACATGGGCTTGCCGACCAGCGGGGTGGAGCCGAGGGCGTCCTTGACGGTGTCGAGGACCTTCTCGTAGCCCGGGTTGAGGCGCAGTGAGGAGAGGTGGTCGGCCAGGCCGCCGATGGTCGGCGAGTACGACCGGCCGTTGTCGTTGACCACGATGACCAGCGAGTTGCCGGCGGTGGCGATGTTGTTCAGCGCCTCCCAGCACATGCCGCCGGTCAGCGCGCCGTCGCCGACGACCGCCACCACGCTGCGCGCCTCGCCCCGCAGGGCGTACGCCTTGGCCAGGCCGTCGGCGTAGGAGAGCGCGGTGGAGGCGTGCGAGTTCTCGATGAGGTCGTGCTCACTCTCGGCCTGGCTGGGGTAGCCGGAGAGGCCACCGCGCTGGCGGAGCTTGTCGAAGCCGGCCTGACGCCCGGTGAGGATCTTGTGTACGTACGCCTGGTGGCCGGTGTCGAACAGGAGCCGGTCCCGGGGGGAGTCGAAGACGCGATGCATGGCGAGCGTCAGCTCGACCACACCGAGGTTGGGCCCGACGTGCCCGCCGGTACGGGACACCTTGGTGATCAGGAAGTCCCGGATCTCGGCGGCGAGGACGTCCAGCTCCTCGCCGGACATCCGCTTGACGTCCTGCGGACCGCGAACCGTCCCCAGCAGCCGGCCGTGGTTGGCCGTGTCCTCTTCAACACTCATGACCGGAGAGTCTATCGGCCGCCCGGCACTCCGCAGCTCGGCCCGAGCCCCGGCCACCCGGGCCGGGCGGGGAGTTGACGGCTGAGCAACCGGTCAGGCGCCGGCCGGCGCCCCTCGGGCGGCCGGTGACACTCCCGCTCAGGCCGGCGGGAGCAGCAGCCCGACCTGCTCGACGTGCTGGGTCATCGGGAAGAGGTCGAAGCCCCGCAGCGCCGCCAGCCGCCACCCGAGGTCGGCGAAGGTGCGCACGTCCCGGGCGAACGCCGCCGGGTCGCAGGCCACGTACGCGACCGCCCGTGGGCCGGCGGCGGCCAGGGCGCGGACCACCGGGGCGCCGGCCCCGGAGCGCGGCGGGTCGAGCACCACCACGTCGACCGGGCCGGTGATCCGTCGGCGGGCCAGCGCGGTCTCCACCCGGGCCGCGACCACCTCGACGGTGGGCAGGTCGGCGAGGTTCTCCCGGGCGGCGGCGACACCCTGCGCCGCCGCTTCGACAAGCGTCACCCGCCCGGTCGCGCCGACCCGTGCGGCCAGCCCGGCGGCGAACAGCCCCGCACCGCCGTAGAGGTCCCAGGCGGTCTCACCCGGCTGCGGGTCCAGCATCTCCAGCACCGCGGCGGCGAGGGTGTCCGCCGCGGCCGGGTGCACCTGCCAGAACGCGGACGCGGGCAGCGTCCAGTCCCGTCCGGCGGCGACCTCGCGGACCTCGGTCGGGCCACTGACCGGGGTGGGCACCCCGTCGCGCAGCTCGGTGACTGTCACGTCCCCGCCGGTGCTGGCGACGGTCTCCACCGCCTCGGCGGCCGGCCAGCGCGCGCCGGTGGGGGTGAGCACCGGCAGCTCCTGGATGGCCGGGTGGGCGATCCGGCACCTGTCGATCGGCACCACCTCGTGCGAGCGGTGCTTGAGCAGTCCGGCCCGGTCCGCGCCGTCGACCGCGTAACGGACCCGCGAGCGCCAACCGAGCAGCCCGCCGGGCAGCGCCTCGACCCGGACGCCGAGCCGGTCCAGTTCGCCGTCGGTCAGCCCGCCGAGGCGGACCAGCTGTTCGCGCACCACGGCCGTCTTCCAGGCCAACTGTGCGGCCGGGGCGACGTGTTGCAGGTCGCAGCCACCGCAGGCGCCCGGCTTCGCGTACGGGCAGGGTGGCTCGACCCGGTCGGGTGAGGGGTCCAGCACTGTCACCGCGTCGGCCCGGACGAACCCCTTGTGCACCTCGGTGACCTCGGCGATGACCCGTTCACCGGGCAGCGCGTGCCGGACGAAGACCACCTGCCCGTCCACCCGGGCCACACAGTGCCCGCCCGGGGCGACCGCGTCGACGGTCAGCTCGACCCGGTCCGTCTCGGCCAGGCCCTGCTCCAGGGCCGAGGAGTCCGACGCCGACGGCGTCCGAGGTGTCGCGGTCCGACTGCCCGGCTCAGTCACTGGTGTTCCCCCTCGTCGCACTACCTCCGCGCTGTTCACCCTCGCCGGACGGCGCGGCGACCACCGGCGGCACGGCGACCGGTGGCGGGACGGCGCTGCGCGGCCCGCGCGCCGGGGTCCGGGACAGTGTGGCGTCCAGCCGGTCCAGGTTCTTGCTCGCCGTCGACGCGAGCTGCCACGGCACGCTGACCACCATCACCCCCGGTTCGAAGAGCAGCCGGCCCTTGAGGCGCAGTGCGCTCTGGTTGTGCAGCAGGTTCTCCCACCACCGGCCGACCACGTACTCCGGAATGAACACGGTGACCACGTCCCGGGGCGACTTGCGGCGGGTGGAGGCGACGAAGTCCAGGATCGGACGGGTGATCTCCCGGTACGGCGAGTCGATCACGGTGAGCGGGATGGCCATCTCCCGGCGCTCCCACTCGGCCTGCAGGTCCCGGGTGTCCGACTCGTCCACGTTGACGGTCACCGCGGTCAACGTGTCCGGTCGGGTGGCGCGGGCGTAGGCGATGGCCCGCAGCGTCGGCTGGTGCAGCTTGCTGACCAGCACGATCGCGTGGTTGCGGGCGGGCAGCACGGCCCGGCCCTCATCCGGCGGCGTCAGCTCCACGGCGATCCGGTCGTAGTGCCGGCGGATGGCCAGCATCAACACGTAGATCACCGCCATCGCGGCGATCGCGATCCACGCGCCGAGCAGGAACTTGGTGATCAGGACGATCACCAGCACCGCGCCGGTCAGGCCCGCGCCGAACGTGTTGATGGCCCGCGACCGGTGCATCCGGCGGCGCGCCTCCGGGTCCCGCTCGGTACGCAGGTGCCGGTTCCAGTGCCGGATCATGCCGGCCTGGGAGACGGTGAACGAGACGAACACCCCGACGATGTAGAGCTGGATGAGTCGGGTCACCTCGGCCTGGAAGCCGACGATCAGCACGATCGCGAAGAGGGCCAGGAAGACGATGCCGTTGGAGAACGCCAACCGGTCGCCCCGGGTGTGGAACTGCCGGGGCAGGTAGCGGTCCTGGGCGAGGATCGAGCCGAGCACCGGGAACCCGTTGAACGCGGTGTTGGCGGCCAGGAACAGGATGAGGGCGGTCATCCCGGCCACCACGTAGAGCAGGATCGACCCGGACCCGAAGACCGTCTCGCCGAGCTGGGTGGTGACCGTCTTCTGCACGTACCCCTCGGGGCCGGCGACGATCTGCAGGCCCGGATCCTCGACGAACTGCAGGTGGGTCAGCCGGGCCAGCCAGATGATGCCGACCAGCATGCTCACCGAGATGCTGCCGAGCAGCAGCAGGGTGGTGGCGGCGTTGCGGCTCTTCGGCGCCTTGAACGCCGGCACCCCGTTGGAGATCGCCTCCACGCCGGTGAGCGCGGCGGCGCCCGAGCTGAACGTCCGCAGCAGCAGGAAGATGAGCGCGAAACCGGTCACACTGTGCTCGGCCTGGATGACCAGGTCGGCGCTCGGCGCGCGGAGTTCGTCACCCAGCACGAAGACGCGGAACAGCCCGGTGAGCAGCATCCCGCCCATCACGATGACGAAGCCGTAGGTGGGGATGGCGAACGCGGTGCCCGACTCGCGCAGGCCGCGCAGGTTGACCGCGCTCAGCAGGATCACCGCGCTCACCGCGATCAGGACCTTGTGGGTGGCCACGAACGGCACCACCGAGCCCAGGTTGGCCACCCCGGAGGAGACCGACACCGCCACCGTCAGCACGTAGTCGACGAGCAACGCGCTGGCCACCCCCACGCCGAACTTCGGACCCAGGTTGACGGTGGCGACCTCGTAGTCGCCGCCACCGGACGGGTAGGCGTGCACGTTCTGCCGGTAGCTGGCCACCACGGTGAGCATGACCACGACCACGGCCAGGGCGATCCACGGCGAGAAGACGTACGCGGAAGCACCGGCGATGGACAGGGTCAGCAGGATCTCGTCGGGCGCGTACGCGACGCTCGACAACGCGTCGGAGGCGAAGACGGGCAGCGCGATGCGCTTCGGCAGGAGGGTGTGCTGCAGCCGGTCGGACCGGAACGGTCGACCGAGCAGAAGCCGCTTCAGCAGCGAGGTGGGACTGGCCACGAACGCCAAGGGTACGACCACCACGGCGGGGGCGCGGGGGTGGGCGATCACGGCCGGACGGCACGGCGGGGTACGGTCGGTCCCCGCTCGCGACCGGGACGTGGCAGGCTCGCACTCGGAAGGCCACCGGCAGCGGGAGTGGTGCGCACCTTGGGAGGGACAGCGTGCACGTCGTGATCATGGGGTGTGGTCGGGTCGGGTCGACCCTCGCCCACAGCCTGGAGTCCCGAGGGCACTCGGTGTCGGTGATCGACCAGGACGCCGACGCCTTCCGCCGGCTCGGCCCCGACTTCGCCGGGATCACGGTGACCGGGGCCGGTTTCGACGGCGAGGTGCTCCGGCAGGCCGGCATCGAACGCGCCGACGCCTTCGCGGCGGTGTCGAGCGGCGACAACTCCAACATCATCTCGGCCCGGCTGGCCCGCGAGACGTTCGGCGTGTCCCGGGTCGCCGCCCGCATCTACGACCAGCGCCGGGCGCAGGTCTACGAGCGGCTGGGCATCCCCACCGTGGCGACGGTGCGGTGGACGGCGGACCGGATGCTGCGACACCTGGTGCCCGAGGGCAACGTGGAGATCTTCCGCGACCCCACGAGCACCGTGTCGATCGTCGAGGTGCCGGTGCACAAGGACTGGATCGGTCGACCGGTGCGGACCCTGGAGGAGGCGGCCGGAGCGCGGGTGGCCTACCTGATCCGCTTCGGCATCGGCACGCTGCCCACCGGCTCCACCGTCCTGCAGGAGGGTGACCAGGTGTTCATGCTGGTCAGCGACGACATCGTGGCGACGGTCACGTCGGTGGCGGCGACGGCGCCGGAAGGAGGGCACTGACCCATGCGAGTCGCCATCGCGGGCGCGGGCAACGTGGGCCGCTCGATCGCCCAGGAGTTGATCGACAACGGCCACCAGGTGATGCTGATCGAGCGCCAGCCCAAGATGCTGCGCCCGGACCGGGTGCCGGCTGCCGAGTGGGTGCTGGCCGACGCGTGCGAGCTGACCAGCCTGGAGGAGGCCGACGTCGCCGGGTGCGACGTCGTGGTCGCGGCGACCGGCGACGACAAGACCAACCTGGTCCTGTCGCTGTTGGCCAAGACCGAGTTCGCGGTGCCCCGGGTGGTCGCCCGGGTCAACCGGGCCGAGAACGAGTGGCTGTTCACCGAGCAGTGGGGCGTGGACGTCGCGGTGAGCAAGCCGCGGGTGATGGCCGCACTGGTCGAGGAGGCGGTCACCGTCGGCGACCTGGTCCGGCTGATGACCTTCCGGCAGGGCGAGGCGAACCTGGTCGAGATCACCCTTCCGCCGACCGCCCCGTACGTGGGTCAACCGATCCACGCGGTGCCGCTGCCCCGGGACTCCGCGTTGGTGGCGATCCTGCGCGGCAAGCGGGTCCTGGTGCCGAGCCCGGACGACCCGATCGAGGCCGGCGACGAGCTGATCTTCGTCTGCACCGCCGAGGTGGAGGACGACGTCCGCGCGGTGATCCTCGGGGCGGACAGCGTCGAACGGACCCGCGGCTCCCGCTGACCGCCGGGCCGCGCTGAGCCGGCGGGTGGCCGGCCTCGCTCAGGCGCTGGGCAGCGGGGCCGGCGACGACTCCCGGGTGACCCGGCGAACCGTCCAGACCGTGATCAGCAGCAGCAGCGCGTACGGCGGGTAGCCCAGCGCCAGCCGGGCCACACCCAGCGCGGTGTCCTGGTGGGCCAGGTAGAGCCCGGCCTGCACGCCCACCTTGGCCAGCCAGACCACACCCCAGAGCACTGTCAGCTGGGTGAAGGTGCGGACCAGCTTCGGGTCGGTGCGCCACTCCGAACGGCCCTTGGCGACCAGCACCGACCAGATCCAGCCCACCAGCGGCTGCCGGATCGCGGCCGAGATCAGCAGGGCCACGCCGTACCCGATGCCGTAGAGGATGCCGGGGAGGTAGAAGTCACGTTCGTTGCCGGTGCGCCACGCGATGGCCGCGCCGACGCCGACGCCGAAGAGCCCGTTGACGGCGTGCCGGACGGGCCGGCGTTGGGCCAACCGCACCCCGGCGATCAGCACCGCGACGGAGACCGAGGCGATCACCGCCGGCCGCAGCTCGCCGATGATGTTGGCGAGGACGAAGACGACGACCGGGATGCTCGACTCGACCAACCCGCGCCAGCCGCCGAGCTGGTCGGCCATCTGCTCGGCGATCGTCGGCAGCCGCTCCTCGTCCTGAGGGCCCGTCTCGGGCTGTGCCGCCCGGTCCTGTCCCGTCGTCATCGCCGGCCTTTCGTCCGCAGTGTCGTCACTTGGGCGAGTCCAGCTCGTAGTAGGGGTTGTAGATGACCTTGCGGTCGTCGCGCACCGCCACCCGGCCACGGGCGGTCAGGTGCCGGCCCGGCTCGATCCCGGCGATGTGCCGCCGACCCAGCCAGACGAGAGTGACCACGTCACTGCCGTCGTACAGGTCGGCCTCGAGAGTGGGCAGGTTGGTGCGCGGGGTGTAGACCACGGTGCGCAACCGACCGGCGACCGAGACCATCTGCCCCCGGGAGCACTGCTGGGCGGGGATCCCGCCACACTCGGCGCTCTCCCGACGCAGCTCCTGCGCCTCGATCTCGGCCTCGCTGGCGGTGAACCTCTGCAGGATGCGCCGCAGCGACACCCGGCTCTCGTCGGCCGTCATGACCTCCGCGTCACCCTCTCCACGCTCGCCGTTCCCGGCCGGCCCCGGCGGCGCCGGAACCGTCCCGCCAGCGTACGCCGACGGGGCTGGTTCCGGCGGGCCGGTGCGCGCGGGTCAGACCTGACGCGGTGCGGCGGCGGCGTCCGCCTCCGCCGCGGCCTGGTCGGCGACCTCCCGGGGCAACCGCAGCGGCAGCGGCTCGCGGACCGGCTTCGCCTCCTGCCCACGGTCGACGACCAGGCCGTCCAGGCACTCGACGAGCGGCCCGCCCAGGGCCGGGTCGGTGGCCACCGGGCCCTGGAACACGCCACGGACCATCCAGCGCGGCCCGTCGATTCCGACGAACCGCAGGTTCGTGGTGCCGTCCGGGGTACGCACCTGGGCGTGCAGCTCCGGGCCGTACTCGCCGGCGACCTCCTGCGCGCTCGCGCCGTCGCGGAGCAGTGACTGCCGGATCTCCTCGCGCACCTCGTCCCAGATCCCCTCGGACCGGGGGGCGGCGAAGACGCCCAGCTGGAGCGCGTTGTCGCCGTGCACCAGCACCACCTGCTGGATCACACCCTGCGGGTCGGCCTGCACCCGCACCTCGACGTCGGCGATCGCCGGGATGTGCAGGCTGCCGAGGTCGAGGCGCTGCACGTCGTCGTAGCTCTCGGAGATGTCGTACGGCCCGCGCTCCAGCGTCGGCGCCGCATCGCCCTGGTCCGGGACCTGGGTGGCCCGCTCGTCACGGGTCTGCCGCTCGGCGTCGGCCCGCTTTCGGGAGAAGATCACTGCGCCTGCCCTCCGCTGTTCACACTCACCCTGCCACCTCTTCCGTCTGCCCGCGGCCCGGCTCGCTCGGCCGCCGCTCGACCCGGTCCTGACCCGTCGGCGACGGCACCAGCCCGGCGTGCCCACCGGTGGACCCGTGCCCACCGGTCCCGCGCCGGGACGCGGGCAGCTCGACCACCGGCTCGAACCGCGCCCGGGCGACCTGCTGGACCACGAGCTGCGCGATCCGGTCGCCGCGGGAGATCTTCGCCGGCACATCCCGATCATGATTGATCAGGTTGACCAGGATCTCACCCCGGTAGCCGGCGTCGACCGTACCGGGCGCGTTGAGCACCGTCACGCCGAGCCTGGCCGCCAGACCGGAGCGCGGATGGACCAGCCCCACGTACCCCTCGGGCAGCGCGATGGCCACCCCGGTGGGCACCAGGGCCCGACCACCGGGCGGCAGCTCCACGTCCGCGGCCGCCACCAGGTCGGCCCCGGCGTCGCCGGGATGGGCGTACGTGGGCAGCGGCAGCTCGCTGTCGAGCAGCTGCACGGGCACGGGTACGACGTCGGTCACGGGTCCCCTCTTCCGTCCGGTTCGCGGGGTGACCCTGCCATCCTGCCGGTTCGTCGCGCCGCCGTGCGCCGTACCCTCGCAGGAGTGAGCATGTCGTCCCCCCCGTCCGCCGATCAGCCGCCCGTCGCCGCCCGTGCGGCGTACGCCGAGCGGCTGGATCTGCCCTGGTGGCTGTGGCTGGCCGGGCTGGTGGCCGCCGCGTTGCTGGCCGTCGAGATCTGGATGGGCGCCTCCGGCGTCCGCGCCTGGCTGCCGTTCGTCGTGCTGGTGCCGCTCACCGCGGCCGGCCTGTGGTGGCTGGGCCGGATCCGGGTCGGGGTGGCCGATGGCGAGCTGCGGGTGGACGACGCCCGCCTGCCGGTACGGTTCGTGGCCGACGTGGTGCCGCTGGACGTGGCCGGCCGACGTGAGGTGCTCGGCGTCGGCGCGGACCCGCTCGCCTTCGTGGTGCAGCGACCGTGGATCGGTGGCGCCGTGCAGGTGATCCTCGACGATCCGGCGGACCCGACCCCGTTCTGGGTGGTGAGCACCCGCCACCCGGTCGAGCTGGCCGAGGCGGTGCTGACCGCACGGGACGCCCTGACGCCCTCCCACCCGGCGGCGGGCGAGCCGGCCTGACCCGACGGCCGGAAGGCCCGCTCAGACCGGACGGCCAAGGCGCGCTCAGGTGCCGGTCGGCGGGCCCGGGAGGGCCGTCGGTGGCGCGGGCCGGGCGATGCCCCGCCGACGCAGGTCAACCTGGAGTTGTTCGGCCATCTGCTGAGTGGCCCGGCGGTTGAGGAAGCTGGCCACCGCCGCGCCGGTCAGGAACGGCCCGAGCGTGGTGAGGTTGCGACCGAACCGCCGCAGCAGCATGTCGCGGAGTTCCTTGCGGGCGGCGGTGCCGAGGATCGCTCCCACCCCCACCCCGGGCACCATCGGGTTGACGCCACGCTGGGTGGCCCAGGAGTGCACCAGGGCGACCGCCCGTTGGCTGCCGCCGGTCGGTAGCGGCACCCCGTGGATCTCGTGCAGCTCCCCCACCAGTTTCAGCTCCACCGCCACCACAGCCACGGTCTCGGCGGCGAGCAGCACCGGCGCGGAGAGCAGGGTCGGGGCGACCGTCCACTCGACGGCGGCGACACCCCCGCCGGCCGCGCCGATCGCGGCGGTGGTCCTCGACGCGTTGCGGATGAGCCTGTCGGCCAGGGCGGCGTCGTCCAGGCCGGGGAAGTGCCGGCGCAGGGCGTTCAGGTCCCGTACCGGCACGTGCGGGGCGATCTCGGCGACGGTGTCGACCATCCACCGCACGGCGGCGCGGGGCTTGAACAGGTCGGAGACGCCCCGTGCGCGGGCCTGCCCGACCATCCGGGTCAGCAGTTGGCGGCGACGGGCCGGCTCGATGTCGTCAGCTGTCAAGGCCGCGACGGTGGCACCGAGGTCGTCCGCGCCACGGGTGGCACCGAGGTCGTCCGCGCCACGGGTGGCACCGAGGTCGCCCGCGCCACGGGTGGCGCCGAGGCCGTCCGTGCCGCCATCGGTGGTGCCGCCTCGATCGCTCATCGGACCTCCCGGTGCTGTGGCTACCCGCTACGAGTCAAGCAGGTACCCACCGCTGGCGCATGCCTACACCGGCAGCGGCGGCCCCGTTCCGGAGGCCGCCGCCGTGTCGTGGTTGTCAGACGCACTCGCGGCAGATCAGCTCGCCGTTGCGCTCGACCGCCAGCTGGCTACGGTGGTGGACCAGGAAGCAGCGGGCACACCTGAACTCGTCCTGCTGCATCGGAAGCACCTTGACCGTGAGCTCCTCGTCGGCCAGATCGGCACCGGGCAGCTCGAAGCTCTCGGCCACCTCGGCCTCGTCGACATCCACCGCGCCCGACTGTGAGTCGACGCGCCGTGCCTTGAGCTCTTCCAGGCTGTCCTCGCCGAGGTCGACCTCGTCGCGACGCGGGGCGTCGTAGTCGGTGGCCATCGGTTTCACTCTCCCATATCGATGTTGTCGCTTCCGGTTGTAACGCCGGACGACGCTGTTTCGGTTCCGCTGGCCGGCCACCACTTGTGTCGGGCACCCGACCCGAGGACCGAACGGGTCGAGCTCGCTGGGGCGACTCCCCTGCGAGCGCGGAACCTTACCCCCCCTTGGGCGAGGCATGTATACCGCCCTTGCGGCTGAGATGTACGCCCCCGCACGCGAAGTTGTTCCCAATGTGATTCAGGCGACACGAAGATAGGGGTAGTAGTACCCGGTTCGCGGTCGCCGCGCCGGCATGTCGGGCTGTTTCCACGCGACGGCCGGACAACCGTTAACCTCAGCGGCGTATTCGACGGCCGGCGGCCTGAGCGATCGTTTCTGGCCGTCACCACCCACCTGAGGTTCGGGGAGTGCCCTGATGAGTTTTGCGCGCGTGCGAGCACTCGTCGTCGTCGGCCTGTTGGCGGTCATCGCCTTGGTCTTCGTCGTCGTCGCCGTGGTCCGCGACAGCCAGGGCAACGCGGGCACCGCGGCGGGTTGCCCCGAGGGTTGGCCGCTGGCGGATCTGACCCTGCGCGAGCGCAAGGACGTCAAGATCAACGTATTCAACGCCACGGACCAGCCCGGCCTCGCCCAATCCGTCGCCGACGAGTTCAGCAACCGCCAGTTCCAGGTCAAGAAGACCGGGAACGAGAAGAAGGTCGACAGCGTCGCGGTGCTGCGGTTCGGCCCGAAGGGCGTCGGTTCCGCGCACCTGCTCCAGGCGTACTTCCTCAACAACGCCGTGCCGGGCTACGACCCGAAGCGCACCGACGACACCGTTGACGTGGTGCTGGGCAACCGCTTCCAGCAGCTCGCCACCACGACCGAGGTCAACCAGTCCCTCGGCGACTCGGGCCCGCCGGTGGCGCCCAAGGGCTCCTGCCCGTCCCCACCCGCCAAGTGACGGCGTAACCGCCCCGCAGCGGGCCACCCACGACGACCTCGGCGGAACCCTCCGTCGACACCTGACCCACCGCCGACTGAAACCCGGGCCGCCGGTCGCTGACCGCCGCGGGCCGGCGTCAGGGACCGCCGACTGAGGCCCGGCCGGCGTCAGGGACCGCCGGACGCGTCCAGGGCGGCCAGCCGATCGTGCAGCGGCGCGAAGAGCGCGGGCGGGGCCGCGACCACCAGGTCCGGCCCGGGCGGTCGACCGGCCAGGCCGGCGACCCGAACCCCCGCCTCGGCGGCGATAAGCCCGCCCGCCGCCAGGTCCCAGGCCGCCAGACCCTTCTCGAAGTACGCGTCGAGGCGCCCCTCGGCGACCAGGCAGAGGTCCAGCGCGGCGGCGCCGAGCCGACGGATGTCCCGCACGTGTGCGATCAGCCCCGCCACCACCCGCGCCTGGTGCGCCCGGCGGGCGGCGTCGTAGCCGAAGCCGGTGCCGACCAGCGCCTGCCCCAGGTCGACCTCAGCCGAGCAGCGCAGCCGGACGCCGTCGCGCCAGGCACCGCCGCCGGCCGTGGCGGTCCACTCCTCGCCGGTGCTCACGTTGCGCACGACGCCGGCGACCACCACCCCGTCCACCTCGGCGGCCAGCGAGACCGCCGAGTGCGGCAGCCCGTACAGGTAGTTCACGGTGCCGTCGATCGGGTCGACGATCCAGCGCACCCCGCTGCGCCCCGCCTCGGAGGTCCCCTCGCCGTACTCCTCGCCGAGCACCGAGTCGTCCGGGCGGAGCGCGGCCAGCGCGTCGAGGATCTGCCGTTCCACCGCCCGGTCGGCGGCGGTGACCACGTCGGTGACGGTGCTCTTGGTGGCGGCCACGACGACCCCCTCGGCGCGCATCCGGTACGCGGTGTCCGCCGCGTCCCGGGCGACCTCCAGCGCGATGGCCAGCAGCTCCGACGGCGACGTAGCCGAGTTGGTCATGATTCGCCTCTTTCCGCACGCCGGGTGCAGGTGGGTGGAACTGGCGACCCGGCTTCCGAAGATCATCGTTCCCCACGCCGTGCGACAGCACCAGACCGGGATGTTTGGTGCAGGGCACCCCCCGCGAGGCCACCTGACCCCGCAGGCGCGGATTGACCGGCCAACCTCAGCAAATATGCCCCTTTGGGTTGGTAATGTCGCTTAAGTGCTTATCGCCCCGTCCGTGCTCAGCTCGCAACCGTTGCCCAACCGCGACCTGGTGGGGCCGCCACCGGCCGGCCCGACGGTGGCCCCGGTGAAGCCCGCAGGCACCCTCGCCACCACCGCACCGACCGCGTACCCGCTGCTCAGGCGACGGTTCGGACACGATCTGCACACCGCCGGGCTCGACGACGGGCACCCTTCGCCGGCCGCGCGGCTATCATTACCGCGAAGCCAACATCTCCGCCGCGCTGACGGTCCCCACCGGCGGTACGCGGTGCGGAGCAGGATGATCGCCGCAGACGGCGTTACAATTCACCCCTGCCCACGCGGCACGGACCGCCGATCACCGGCCGGACCGTGACACGGGGGTCCCTCAACCACATCGCCCGGCACGGTAACCCTCGCTGCGCTGGACGAACACGCCGTGCCCGCTCTTCGCCTCCGGAAGGTCATTCGTGACAGAACCCCGCCAGCCCGGCGCCGACGTTCGCTCGCTCACCGACACCCTGATCGCCCACGCGCAGAGCGCCGGTGGCCAGCTCACGTCGGCCCAGCTCGCGCGCACCGTCGAGTCCGCCGAGGTGACTCCGGCCCAGGCCAAGAAGATCCTGCGGGCGCTCTCCGAGGCGGGAGTGACCGTCGTGGTGGACGGCTCGGCGAGCACCCGTCGCCGCGTCGCCGCGGCCCGCTCGACCACTCCGGCGTCCCGGGCCACCACCGCCAAGACCACCAAGAAGGCGGCCGCGCCGGCCCCGAAGCAGGCGCCCGCCGCCGACGACGCCCCATCGGCGCCGGCCCCGCGCAAGATGGCCGCCCGTAAGGCGACCGGCACCGCCGCCGAGGCCGCCGCGGCGACGCCAGCGAAGGCGACCCGGTCGACCCGGGCCACCAAGGCGACGGTGGCCGCGGCTGCCGGAGCCAAGCCGACCAAGGCCGCCGGCAAGGCCAAGGGCGAGGGCGCCGAGGGCGAGATCGACCCGGAGGAGCTGGCCGCCGCGATCGAGGATGTGGTGGTCGAGGAGCCGGCCGAGCTGGCCCAGGCCGCCGAGACCGACGCCGCCGCCTCGGCGACCGACAACGACTTCGAGTGGGACGACGAGGAGTCCGAGGCGCTCAAGCAGGCGCGACGTGACGCCGAGCTGACCGCCTCCGCCGACTCCGTGCGGGCGTACCTGAAGCAGATCGGCAAGGTTCCGCTGCTCAACGCCGAGCAGGAGGTGGAGCTGGCCAAGCGGATCGAGGCCGGGCTCTACGCCGCCGAGCGGCTGCGGGCCGCCGACGAGGGCGAGGAGAAGCTCGTCCGGGAGATGGTCCGTGACCTGGGCTGGATCTCCCGGGACGGCGAGCGGGCCAAGAACCACCTCCTGGAGGCGAACCTCCGACTGGTGGTGTCGCTGGCCAAGCGCTACACCGGCCGTGGCATGGCCTTCCTCGACCTGATCCAGGAGGGCAACCTCGGCCTGATCCGGGCGGTCGAGAAGTTCGACTACACCAAGGGCTACAAGTTCTCCACGTACGCCACCTGGTGGATCCGCCAGGCCATCACCCGCGCCATGGCCGACCAGGCCCGCACCATCCGCATCCCGGTGCACATGGTCGAGGTCATCAACAAGCTCGGCCGCATACAGCGTGAGCTGCTCCAGGATCTGGGCCGCGAGCCCACTCCGGAGGAGCTGGCCAAGGAGATGGACATCACACCCGAGAAGGTGCTGGAGATCCAGCAGTACGCTCGGGAGCCCATTTCACTGGACCAGACCATCGGCGACGAGGGCGACAGCCAGCTCGGCGACTTCATCGAGGATTCCGAGGCCGTGGTTGCGGTCGACGCGGTTTCCTTCTCGCTCCTGCAGGACCAGCTCCAGCAGGTGCTGCAGACGCTCTCCGAGCGTGAGGCGGGTGTGGTACGCCTGCGCTTCGGCCTGACCGACGGCCAGCCTCGGACGCTCGACGAGATCGGCCAGGTCTACGGGGTGACCCGGGAGCGGATCCGGCAGATCGAGTCCAAGACGATGTCGAAGCTGCGTCACCCGTCCCGGTCGCAGGTCCTCAGGGATTACCTGGACTGAGCGGGTTTCGTCAACCCAACGTGTCGTTTTGACCACCTGGTGTGCAACACCAGATGGTGATCGTCCGGATGCACGAATGTGATCGTTGACGTGGCACCCTGGGTGCACGGCACACTGTCCCTTCCAGGTGTGACCTCGGTCCCCCGCGGGCACACAGGGAAGGCAGTGCCTAGTAAGGGTGTTGCACGATAGGTGAGCAACGACCGAAGAGATTGTTCATCGGTGACGACCAGAGGAGGAAGGCGATGACCCCGACCCTCACGCCGCCGCCCGAGACGGTGGCGCCCCCAGCCGCCGATGAACGGTGCGACCGCTGCAATGCTGCCGGGAAGCTCCGGATCACTCTGGCGGGTGGGAGCGAGCTGGTGTTCTGCGGGCACCACGCGAACAAGTACGCGGAGGATCTCGTGAAGATCACCGAGCGGTTCGCAACGGAGCCCGATTTCAGCTGGCGTGGCGCCGATCTGATGGCGAACTAAATCCGCAAACCGACATAGCCGGCCGGAGGCACCCACAGGGTGCCTCCGGCCGGCTTTTTGGTCCAAACGTGCCTCGGGCATCCCGGGCCGCCTCGGGCAGGCAACCCTCAGCGCCGGCCAAGGGCCGGTGATCCACTCGGTTTCAGGGAAGTCGCGCTGTCCACCTCGCGCAGACACCGCGTTTTCCAGGAAACCGAGTTGATCAAGCAGTCAGCCCCCGGCCCGCCGCCAGCCCGTCCCGCCGCCAGGCCGGCGGCCAGTGGGTTAGAGGGTCTGCACGGTGGCGATGCGTTCCTCAAGCTGCTCGATGGTGGCCTGGGCGCTCGGCGGGCCGCCGCAGAGCCGGCGCAGTTCGGCATGGATCTTGCCGTGCGGCTGGCCGGTGCGGTGGTGTCGGGCGGCCACGAGGGCGTTCAGTTGGCGCCGGAGCGCCACCCGACGCTGGGCGGCGCTCATGGGTGCCGGTGGCGCCGCGGTGGGCGCAGCGGCCGGCTCAGCGGCCCTGTCGGCCGTACGACGGCGTTGGGCGGCGAGCTGTGCGGCCTGCCGCTTGGTCAGCAGCAGCGACACCTGGTCGGCGGTGAGCAGGCCGGGCAGGCCGAGGTACTCCTCCTCCTCGGGGGTGCCGGCCTGGGCAGCGGTACCGAACGACGCGCCGTCGAAGATCACCTGGTCCAGCTCGGCGGTGGCCGAGAGCGCCGCGAACCGCTTCTCCAACTCCCCGCTGGCCTGGTCGTCGCGCTGCGCACGTTCCAGCAGGTCGTCGTCGAAACCGTCGGCTTCCTTGGGTTTGCCGAGGACGTGGTCGCGCTCGGTCTCCATCTCGCTGGCCAACCCGAGCAGGTGCGGCACGCTGGGCAGGAAGACCGACGCGGTCTCCCCCGGCCGGCGGGCCCGCACGAAGCGGCCGATCGCCTGGGCGAAGTAGAGCGGCGTACTGGCGCTGGTGGCGTAGACCCCGACCGCCAGTCGCGGGATGTCGACCCCCTCGGACACCATCCGCACCGCGACCAGCCAGCGTTGCTCGGACGCCGCGAACGTCGCGATCCGGGCGGACGCGCCCTGGTCGTCGGAGAGCACCACGGCGGCCTTCTCGCCGGTCACCTGCTCGATCAGCTTGGCGTACGAGCGGGCGGTCTGCTGGTCGGTGGCGATGATCAGACCACCGGCGTCGGCCATGCCGGCGTTGCGCAGCACGGTGAGTCGGGCGTCGGCGGCCCGCAGCACCTGCGGCATCCAGTCACCGGCCGGGTCCAGGGCGGTACGCCACGCCTGCGCCACCAGGTCCTGGGTCATCGGCTCACCCAGGCGGGCCGCCAACTCCTCCCCCGCGTTCGTCCGCCAGCGGGTCTCCCCGGAGTACGCCAGGAAGAGCACCGGCCGGACAACCCCGTCGCGCAGGGCGTCGGAGTAGCCGTACACCGAGTCGGCGCGGGAACGCAGCAGCCCGTCCCCGCCCCGCTCGTAGCTGACGAACGGGATCGGGTTGTCGTCGGAGCGGAACGGCGTCCCGGTGAGCATCAGCCGGCGTACGGCGGGTTCGAAGGCGGCCTTCACCCCGTCGCCCCAGGACCGGGAGTCGCCGGCGTGGTGGATCTCGTCGAGGATGACCAGGGTGCGTCGGGTCATGGTGCGCCGCCGGTGCACCTGCGGCGCCATCCCCACCTGGGCGTAGGTGACCACCGCGCCGTGGAAGTCGGCGGCGGAGTGCAGGTCGGCGTTGCGGAAGGCGGCGTCGAGCTGGATGCCCACCCGCGCCGCGGCTTCGGACCACTGGTTCTTCAGGTGCTCGGTGGGCGCGACCACGGTGACCGCCTCGACGGTGCCGTCGCCGAGCAGTTCCGCAGCGATGCGCAGGGCGAAGGTGGTCTTGCCGGCGCCCGGCGTGGCGACCGCCGTGAAATCCTCGCTCCGCCGCCGCAGGTACTCCACCAGGGCCTTGCGCTGCCAGGCGCGAAGTGCCGGGAACGTCTCAAGCACCGGCGTCCGGGCTGCCACGCGAAGCTCCTCTCCGACCGCACGATGGCGGACCCCGGGCGAGGGCCACGAGTATCCGCCGCCCATGAAAACGCCTCCGCGCAGAAGCTGCCGCGAAGGCCGACTCAGCATAACCAGCGCGGGCGGTGCGGCCCAGGCGACGCCACGCTGGTCACATCTGTCGACCGCCTCACCACTCCCGGTCGGTGCGCGGATCCGCCCCGTCGGCGCGCGGCGGGCGCAGCCGGGCCACGGGCGCGGACCAGCGTCGACGCAGCGCGATCAGGCGCAACCCGAAGACCAGGACGGCGGCGGCGGTGAGCGGTGCGGGCCCGGTCTGCCCGGTGGCGTACAGCAGCACCACCAGGATCGCGCCGGCCAGCGCGGCCAGCGCGTAGATCTCGCGGCGCAGCACGACCGGGATCTCGGCGGTGAGCAGGTCCCGGCCGAGCCCGCCGCCGATCGCGGCGAGCATGCCGATCAGGCAGGCTCCGACCGCCGGCACCCGGGCGTCGAGCGCCTTGAGCGTGCCGGTGACGGTGAACAGCGCCAGACCGGCCGCGTCCAGCACCAGCACTGTCGTCCGCAGTCGGGTCAGTTGGGGGTGCAGCCAGAAGACGGCGAGCGCGGTGATCGCGGCGGTGGCCGCGTACCGCCAGTCGGCGAAGGCCAGCGGCGGCACCTCGTCGATGACCAGGTCCCGCAGGATCCCACCGCCGAGGGCGGCCACGAAGCCGACGAACGCGATGCCGAACAGGTCCAGTCGCTTGGCCACCGCCGCCGAGGCCCCGGAGGCGGCGAACACCGCCACCCCGGTCAGGTCGGCGATGAGCAGGGCGGTGGAGGTGGTCACCGCCGCAGGCTACGTCGCCGGCCGGAGCGCCGGCCGAGGTTCACTCGCGGTACGAGTCGTAGATCTCCTTGCACTTCGGGCAGACCGGGGAACCCGGCTTGGCCGCCTTGGTGACCGGGAAGGTCTCGCCGCACAGAGCGACGACGAAAGTGCCCATGACGGCGCTCTCGGCGATCTTCTCCTTGCGGACGTAGTGGAACATCTCGGGACCGGTGTCGGCGTCCTTCAGCTCTGGACGCTCGAGAACCTCTGTGCTCACGTCTGCACCTCCGACCGTCAAGTTTGGCAGGTCATCACGGCCGGGTCCACTTGAGGCCGGCCGGGGCGCCACCCCGTACGGTGCCCGTGTGACTGACTTTCGCATCAGCTACGGCACCCCCGTCGCCGAAGCCCTGCGCGACGGCCGTCCCGTCGTCGCCCTGGAGAGCACCATCGTCTCGCACGGCCTGCCCCGGCCGGAGAATCTGCGGGTGGCCCGGGAGATCGAGCGGACCGTTCGGGACGCCGGGGCCGTTCCGGCCACCATCGGGATGATCGCCGGTGAGCTGGTGGTCGGCCTGGACGACGCGCAGCTGACCCGGCTGGCCACGGTCGACGGCGTGACCAAGCTCTCCGTCCGCGACCTCGCGGTGGCCGCCGCGACCGGCGCCGACGGCGCGACAACGGTGGCCGCGACCAGCGCGGTGGCCGCCGCCGCCGGCATCGGCGTGTTCGCCACCGGCGGGCTGGGTGGGGTGCACCGGGAGGCCGCGCACACCTTCGACGAGTCGGCGGACCTGGTCACCCTGGCGCAGACCCCGATCGCCGTGGTCTGCGCCGGGGTCAAGTCGATCCTCGACGTGGGCGCGACGCTGGAGCGCCTGGAGACCCTCGGGGTGGCGGTGGTCGGTTACCGCACCCGCCGGTTCCCCGGCTTCTACCTCACCGACGCCGGCTTCGACCTGGACTGGTCGGTGGACTCGCCGGAGCAGGTCGCCGCCGTGCTCGCCGCCCGCGACGGGCACGCCGTGCACACCGGCGGGCTGCTCATCGCCAACCCGCTGCCGGTCGATGAGCAGCTCGACCCGGAGCTGCACGACCGGACGCTCACCGAGGGGCTGGCCCTGCTGGAGCGCGACGGGATCACCGGCAAGGCCGTCACGCCGTACCTGCTCGCGCACTTCCACTCGTCGACCGAGGGCGCGAGCCTGGCGGTGAACGTGCGGATCATCCTGCGCAACGCCGACCTGGCCGCGCGGATCGCGGTCGCCTCGGCGGCCCGCAGCACCGCCGCCCCGGCATGACCCGACCCTCCCGGGTGGTCGTCGTCGGGGACGTGATCACCGATGTGGTCGCCGTGCTGTCCGGGCCGCTCGCGGCCGGTTCGGACACCGGGGCCGAGATCAGTCTCGGCGGCGGCGGGCAGGCGGCCAACACCGCCGCCTGGGTCGCCGCGCAGCGGGTGGACGTCACGCTCGTCAGCGCCGTCGGCGACGACGACGCCGGGCGGGACCGGGTAGCCGAGCTCGACCGGGCGGGCGTCGACTGCGCGATCGAGCGGGTCGAGGGGGTCTCGACCGGCACGGTCATCGTGTTGGCCGCCGACGACGAGCGCACCATGGTCAGCCAGCGGGGCGCGAACCTGCGGCTGAGCGCCGCGCACGTCGAGCGGGCCCTCGCGGCGGCGCCCGACGCGGGGCATCTGCACCTGTCCGCGTACACCCTGCTGGACGCCGAGTCGCGTGGCGCCGGGCTGCGGGCGTTGGCCGCTGCCCGCGAGCGCGGGCTCACCATCAGCGTCGACGCGGCCTCCGCGGCGCCGTTGCGGCGGGTCGGTGCGGCGGCGTTCCTGAGTTGGGTACGCGACATCGACCTGCTCCTGGTCAACGCGGACGAGGCCACCGTGCTGGCCGGCGGGCTGGACCCGGCGGCGCAGGGGCGGGTGCTGTCGGCGACGGCTCGGCGGGTGGTGGTGAAGGGCGGCGCGGCCGGCGCGGTCTGGGTCGACCGGACCACGCCGGTCTGTGTGGCTCCGGCCCGTCGGGTCGCGGTGGTGGACGTCACGGGCGCGGGCGACGCCTTCGCGGCCGGTCTGCTCACCGCGTGGCTCGCGGGCGCCACCCCGGCCGCGGCGTTGAGCCGTGCCACCGATCTGGGCGCGCTGGCCGTCTCCACGGCCGGCGCGCGACCACCGGCGTAGCGCGGCCCGGACCGGGCGAACCCTGGCCCGTTCGCGGGTCAGGGTTCGACGTCGATGACCTTGTGCGGATGCTCCTCGGCGGTGAGGCTCATCGGCGGGGTGTCGTCCTGTTGGCGGGGGTGGAACCGGTTGGCCAGCCGGTGCTCTTCCTTCGGCGGCCGGTCGTTGGCCAGCAGCACGGCCAGCCAGGGGATGAGCACCATGCCGAGGCCGCACAGCGGCAGCCACAGCCAGAGCAGGGGGGCGTTCGCACCGACCAGGATCGCGCCGACGACGATGCACAGCACCCGGATGCCCATCATCAGGACATAGCGGCGCTGGCGACTGTTGAGCTGATCGTCCTGGCTGCGCGAGGCGTCGGTGATCAGAATCGGCTGGTACGCCTGACGCTTCACCATGGACCTCCTCGAGGGGTTACGCCTCATCCTGTCACCGCAGGTCCGTGATCAGCGAACTTCAACCCATCCCGTTGCGTGTTACGTGCGTGGTACGCTCCCGGCGTGGGCAGCAGGTTCAGCTTCACCGACGAGGCGTTGGCCAACCTGAGGGTCTACGACGTCACACCCGGGGAAGTCTGGGAGGCGCTGCACAGCGCCCGACGGGTCATCCGCCATCTGGGTGACGACGTGATGGTGGTCTACGCCGCCGCCCGCCGGGGCCGCCGACTGGCCGTGCTGCTCGCCGAAGCCGATGGCACCGACAACGACTGGGACATCCTCTCCGCCCGCGAGCTGAGCGACGTCGAGTCCAAGCGCTACGACGAGGCCGTACGGAGAGACCGCCGATGAGGGGGGCCGTGACGATGCACCGTAACGACGCGACCAAGCAGTTCCACGGCGGCGACGACCGGATCGCCGACCTGATCGACGAGAGCCCGGCGGTGGACCTGCCCACCCCCGACACCGACGTGCCGATGGTGAGCCGCTCGGTGCGGCTGCCGCTGGACACCTACGAGCGGGTCCGCGCCGCCGCCGACGCCCGGGGCATCGGGGTCACCACGCTGATGCGCCAGTGGATCGAGGCCGGCCTGGCCGACCTGGACGACTCGGCGACCGTCTCGCTGGCCGACGTCCGGCGCGCGCTGGCCTCGCTGGCGCACCCCACCGCAGCCTGAGGGTCATCCCCTCGCAGCCTTGGCCGCCGCCTTCATCTGCTGCTTGAACTCCCGCACCCGTCGCAGCGAGTCGGCGTCGGTGACGTCGGCCACCGACCGGTACGCGCCGGGGTCGCCGTAGTCCCCGGCCGCCTTCCGCCAGTCCTGCGGGGTCACCCCGAACCGCTTGCCGAGCAGGGCCACGAAGATCTGCGCCTTCTGCTTGCCGAAGCCGGGCAACGCGGCGACCCGGCGCAGCAGCTCCGGCCCGTCCGCGACCTCGGCCCAGAGCAGCGCCGCGTCACCGTCGTAGCGCTCCACCAGCACCTGGCAGACCTCCTGCACCCGAGCCGCCATGGCCTTCGGGAACCGGTGCAGCGCGGGCGGCTGGGCGAAGAGCGCGACCAGCGCCTCCGGGTCGTACCCGGCCAGCTCCGCCGCGTCCAGGTCGTGACCGAGCCGCTGCGTCAGCACGTACGGCGAGGAGAACGCCTTCTCCATCGGGACTTGTTGATCAAGAACCATGCCGACCAGCAGGGCCAGCGGGCTGCGCTCCAGCAGCCGGTTGGCCTCCGGGTCGATGGGCAGTACGAGCGTCATGCTGACCATCCTGCCCGGCGCACCGATCCGGGTGGACACCGACGCTCCGACATCTACCGGCGGGTGACGCTGACCCGGAACG
This sequence comes from Micromonospora sp. DH14, assembly GCF_029809455.1. Lineage (NCBI taxonomy): Bacteria > Bacillati > Actinomycetota > Actinomycetes > Micromonosporales > Micromonosporaceae > Micromonospora > Micromonospora sp. DH14. The sequence continues at coordinate 41,064 of NZ_JARVKT010000030.1, forward strand.
CACCGGGAGGCAGGATGTCGGGGTGGACGAACACGACATGCTGCTCTCCCCCGCCGGCGTCGACGCGCTGCGCAGCGCGCTGACCCGGACCGGTTTCACCAGCCACGGCATCGCCGAGCGGCTCGGCGCGCAGGCGACCGCCGCGGTCGCCCGCAACGACTACCGGGCCGCGCTGCGCGCCACCGGGGACGGCGACCCGCTGGACACCCTGATCCGGGTGTTCATCTGCGACCAGACCGAGCCGGAGGCGGCGGTGGCCGTCGCGCTGGCACCGCTGAGCCTGGAGGAGGCCCTCGCCGGCGGGCTGGTGGAGCGGTACGGCGCCGGCCTGCGCGCCGGCGTCGACCTGGAGCCGTACGGGGAGGACTGGTGGGTGCTCGCCGACGTCCCGGCCAGCGCCCGCCCGGGTCGCCCGCTGCACGCCGAGCACGTCCTCGGCATCGGCGGGGCCACCCACACCCTGATCGGCGCGACCGTGCGCCGGCCGGTCGACACCGCACTGGACCTGGGCACCGGCTCCGGCGTCCAGGCCCTGCACCTGGCCACCCACGCCAGGTCGGTGACCGCCACCGACCTCTCCGAACGGGCGCTGCGCTTCGCCGCGACCACCGCCGCCCTCAACGCTCAGGACTGGGAGCTGCTCCGCGGCGACCTGGTCGCCCCGGTGGCCGGCCGGCGGTTCGACCTGGTGGTGAGCAACCCACCGTTCGTGGTCGGCCCGGGCACCACCACGCACGTCTACCGCGACTCCGGCCGGGTCGGTGACGCGATCGGCGCCGAACTGGCCGCCGCCGCACCGGGCCTGCTCACCGAGGGCGGCACCATGCAGTACCTGGCGAACTGGGTGCACGTCGCCGGCGAGGAGTGGGACGAGCGGGTGGCCGGCTGGTTCGCCGGGACCGGCCTGGACGCCTGGGTGATCCAGCGCGAGGTGGCCGACCCGATGGCGTACGTCGACCTGTGGCTCACCGACGTCGGCGAGACCGCCGACCCGCAGCGGATGGCCGCCTGGCTGGACTGGTTCGACGCGCACAAGGTGGAGGGGATCGGCTTCGGCATCGTGTCAGTGCGCCGGGGCGGACACGCCGACCCGGTGGTCCGGGTGGAAGACCTGCGCCAGCGGGTGCAGCCACCGCTGGGCGACCAGGTCGCCGCCTGGTTCGACCGCCAGGACTTTCTCCGGGTACGCGACACCGAGGCGTTGCTCGCCGAGCGCTACCGGGCCGCCGAGGGCCTCCAGCTGCGACAGGAGGCCACCATGAGCGACGAGGGTTGGGGGGTGGACCGGCAGGTCCTGGCGATGCCGCACGGCCTGCGCTGGACCGAGGAGATCGACCCGCTGGTGCTGGCGCTGGTGGGTGGCGCGGACGGCCGACTGGCGCTGCGTGACCAGCTCGCCCTGCTCGCCGCCGCCCACGACGTGGAGCCGGACGAGATGGCCGAGGCCGCCGGCCCGATCGTGGCGCACCTGGTGGAGCGGGGCTTCATCGAGCCGGTGGCCGCCTGATGCGTGCGGTGGTGCAGACCGTCGGGCAGGCCAGCGTGACGGTGGACGGCGAGGTGGTCGGCGCGATCGAGAACGGTCTGCTGGTGTTGCTCGGGGTGACCCACACCGACACCGCGCAGACCGCCCAGACGATGGCCCGCAAGGTGCACGAGGTGCGCATCCTGGACGGTGAACGGTCCGCCGCCGACACCGGCGCGCCGATCCTGGTGGTCAGCCAGTTCACCCTCTACGGCGACGTCCGTAAGGGCCGCCGCCCGAGCTGGACCGCCGCCGCCCCCGCCGAGGTGGCCGAGCCGCTGGTCACGGCGGTCGTGGAGGCGCTACGGCAACGCGGCGCCAAGGTGGAGACCGGCCGCTTCCGCACCCACATGCTGGTCGAGAGCACCAACATAGGCCCCCAAACCCTCCTCCTAGACCTCTAACCCGACCCCACCCCCCACCCCTCAGCCCTCGACCCTCGACCCTCGGCCCTCGGCCCCCAGCCCCAGCCCCAGCCCCAGCCCCAGCCCCAGCCCCAGCCCCAGCCCCAGGTTGATCATGAAGTTATTGCCCGCCGCCTCGGCGTGTCGCGACAATAACTTCATGATCAACGGCCCGGGGTGGGTTGGGGTTAGGAGAAGAGGCCTCGGCGGGTCAGGGACTGGCGGAGCCAGTTGTCGAGCTCGGCGGTCCAGTCGGTGCGGTCGGCGGTGGCGTGGTCCACCGTGAACCGGCCGAACGCGTCCCGGCCCTCGGTGAAGGCACCGCCGCGCTTGTCGACCTCCAGCACCACCTGCATCTGCTGCGCGTCGGCGATGAAGGTGACCTCCAACTGGTTGATCGAGCGGGCGTACTGCGGCGCCGGATTGAACTCGATCTCCTGGTAGAACGGCAACGTCTGGCGTACGCCGTAGATGTGACCACGCTCCACATCGGCGCGGGCGAACCGGAAGCCCAGTCGCAGCAGCGCGTCCAGCAGTCGCTCCTGCGCCGGCAGCGGGTGCACCGCCACGGCGTCCAGGTCACCCTTGTCGACCGCGCGGGCGACCTCCAGCTCCGTCCGCAGGCCCATCGTCATCCCGTGCAGGTGCTGCCCGTACAGCTCGGTGACCGGTGTCTCCCACGGCACGTCGAAGCGGAACGGGATGTCGTAGCGCTGCCCCGGCTCCAGCCGGAACGCGCCGGTGACCTGCTGGCGGTGGAACTCCTGAGTGGTGTCGTAGTCGTTGTCGCCGCTCTCGACCTCGACCCGGGTGACCAGGCCGAGGGTGACGTGGTCGATGTCGACCTGATGGTCACCGCCCAGCACCTGGATGCGGCCCTCCAGCTGGCCGCCGGGGCGGCAGTTCGGGTTGACCAGCACCGTCTCCACCGACGGACCGCCGACGCCCATCGCCTTCATGAGCCGCTTGAAGACCACACCGTCCTCCTCTGTCGTTCTCGGCCGACCAGAGGTGGCCGGCCGTCCGCAACGTAGCGGGGCCGGGCAACCACACAGCGGGACGACACACCGCACCAGCGATCCGACCCAATTCCTGTCGGGTGCCCGATCGCCTCACTCCCGTTTTACGCCCCGCCCGCCAAGCTGTTGTCACACCGGCACCACTGGGCCGGGCACACGGCACAGATGTGGAAACGGGGAGACAGAGATGGTCCTGCAGATGACGGAACACCGGACGCGCCCGACCACCACGATCGACACTGACGGGGCCTCCGAGACTCTTGCCGACCTGGACGCCACCGACGAGCGCGGCATCTCCACCGACCTGGTCCGGGCCTACCTCAACGGGATCGGCCGGACCAAGCTGCTGACCGCCGCGCAGGAGGTCGACCTGGCCCGGCGCATCGAGGCCGGCCTGTTCGCCGACGAGAAGCTCGCCACCTGCATCCCCGTCTCCGCGGAGCTGCGAGCCGACCTGGAGTTGATCGTCGCGGAGGGTCGGGCGGCCAAGGACCACCTGTTGGAGGCGAACCTGCGGCTGGTGGTCAGCATCGCCAAGCGCTACACCGGCCGGGGCATGGCGTTTCTCGACCTGATCCAGGAGGGCAACCTCGGCCTGATCCGGGCGGTCGAGAAGTTCGACTACACCAAGGGCTACAAGTTCTCCACGTACGCCACCTGGTGGATCCGCCAGGCCATCACCCGCGCCATGGCCGACCAGGCCCGCACCATCCGCATCCCGGTGCACATGGTCGAGCAGGTCAACCGGATGGTCCGGGCCCGCCGCGAACTGGCGGTGACGCTGGGCCGCGAACCGACGGTCGCCGAGGTCGCCCGGGCGCTGGAGATCCCCGAGATCCAGGTCATCGAGCTGATCTCCTACGACCGGGAGCCGGTCAGCCTGGACCAGGCCGTCGGCGACGACGGTGAGAGCGCCCTCGGCGACTTCGTGGCCTCGGTGGACCCGCGCACCGAGCCGGGCGACGCCGCCGCCCAGGGTGAGCTGCGCAACGAGGTCAGCATCGTGCTCTCCACCCTGTCCCAGCGGGAGCAGGCGGTCATCCGCCTCCGGTTCGGCCTGGACGACGGTCGCCAGCGCACCCTGGACGAGGTGGGCCGCGAGTTCGGCCTGTCCCGGGAGCGGATCCGCCAGATCGAGAAGGTCACGTTGCTGAAGCTGCGCGCCCCGGAGCGGGCCCAGCGCCTGGAGGCGTACGCCTGCTGACGCACCTGGTTCCCACGCAGGGCCCCGGCGGTTCGCCGGGGCCCTGCGTGCCGTCGGGGTGTTTGACTGGGACACCGATCCGCGACCGACGAGGCGAGGAGAGCAACGTTGAACTGGACGTTGGAAGTGGTGATCGTGCCGGTCTCCGATGTGGACCGGGCGAAGAAGTTCTACGCCGACCAGCTGGGCTTCACCGTGGACCACGACACGGTGATCAGCGACGAGGCACGCATCGTGCAGCTGACCCCGTCCGGCTCCGGCTGCTCGATCGTGATCGGTAAGGGCGTCGTCCCGGAGATGCCGCCCGGCTCACTCAAGGGCCTGCAACTGGTGGTGCCCGACCTGCGGCGGGCCCACGAGGAGCTGCTCGGGCGGGGTGTGGAGGTCAGCGACATCCAGGTGGTCGGTCAGAACCCCCGGCCGGTCCCGGACCCACTGGACAATGTCGGCTTCGTCTTCTTCGCCGACCCGGACGGCAACACCTGGGGCGTCCAGCAGATCTCCAGCCGCGCCTGAGCGGGCACGCTCACAGGCGGCGGGGGCCGGTGTCCGGGCGGGCGACGACGCCGCCCACCCCCAGCTGCGCGTGCAGGACCGAGAGGCCGTCCGGGCGGGCGAGCACCGGGTTGAGGGTCAGCGACCGCACCCGCGGCTGTTCGTCGGCGAGCTGACCCACCCGGAGCAGCAGGTCGACCAGTGCCGCCCGGTCGACCGGCGCGGCCCCGCGGTGCCCGCGCAGCAGCGGCGCGGCCCGGGGTTCGTCGACCAGCTCGGCCGCGTCCCGGTCGGTCAGCGGCACCGCCCGCCAGGCCCGGTCGCCGAGCAGTTCGGTGGCGACCCCACCGAGGCCGAACCCGACCACCGGCCCGAACGCCGGATCTTCCACCACCTCCACCACGCAGGCCACCCCGGGCGCGACCATCGGCTGGACCAGCGCGTCCGCGCCGAAGGTCGCCGCCAGGTCGGCGTACGCGCGACGGAGGGTCGGCTCGTCGGGCAGGTCGAGCCGGACCGCGCCGAGGTCCAGCCGGTGCCGCAGCCCGGGGGCGGCCGCCTTGAGCGCCACCGGGAAGCCCAGCCGTGCCGCCGCGTCGACCGCCGCGTCGACCGAGTCGACGGGCACCGAGGCCACCACGTCGATGCCGTACGCGGCCAGCAGCGCACCCGCGTCGGCGGCGTCGGCCCGCAGAGCGGCCTGCGCGGCGACCCGGTCGACGTCGGGCAGCTCCGGTGCCACCCCGGGCGGGCGACGAAGCCACTCGGCGTACCGGTGCGCGCGGGCGAGCGCGCGGACCGCCTCCTCCACGCCCCCGTACGCCGGCACCCCCGGTGGCAGCCGCCCGACCAGGAACGTGGCCACTGTCGGCTTGCCCAGCGCGAGGGCGTCCGGCAGTGCCGCTGTCACGTCGGCGTCCACAGCGGTGAGCTGGCCGGGAAGCGGCGGGGCGAAGACCACCACCAGGGCGTCCACCCGGTCGTCGGCGGCCGTCTCGGCGAGCGCGGCGGCGAACTCGGCGGCACCCGCGCTCGGCCCCACGTCGCGGGGATAGCCGTCGGCGACGGTGAGGCCCTGCCCGGCGCAGGCGGTCGCGGCCAGCCCGGTGAGGGCGGAGGAGTTGCCGACCACACCGACCCGGCCGCCGGCCGGCAACGGCTGGTTGGCGAGCAGCACACCCACGTCGAGCAACTCCGGCACGGTGTCCACCCGGATCACCCCGGACTGCGCGAAGAGCGCTGCCACCGCCACCTCGTCCGGCCCGACGGCGTCGCCGACCCCGGGCGGGCGGGCCGGCGAGGCGAGCGCGACGACCGGTTTGGCGCGGCCGATCCGCCGGGCCAGCCGGGCGAACTTGCGGGGGTTTCCGAACGTCTCCAGGTAGAGCATGATCACGTCGGTGCCGGTGTCGTCCTGCCAGTACTGCAGGAGGTCGTTGCCCGAGACGTCGGCCCGGTTGCCGGCCGAGACGAAGCTGGACAGCCCGAGGCCGCGCCGGTCCGCCTCGGCGAGCAACGCCACCCCGAACGCACCGGACTGACTGAAGATGCCGACCCGACCGGCCGGCGGCAACGTCGGGGCGAGAGTGGCGTTGAGGCGTACCGTCGGGTCGGTGTTGGCCACGCCGAGACAGTTCGGGCCGACGACCCGCATGCCGGCGGCGTGCGCCGCGCGGACCAGCGCGCGCTGCGTGGCCGCGCCCTCGCCGCCGGCCTCGGCGAAGCCGGCCGAGATGACCACCAGACCGTGCACCCCCGCGGCGGCGGCGTCGGCGACCACCGCTGTCGCCGCCTCCGGCGGGACCGCCACCACCGCCAGGTCCACCGGGGCGCCCGCGTCCACCGCCGAGGGGTACGCGGGAAGGCCCGCCACTGTCGACGCGCTCGGATGCACCGGCACCACCGCACCGGTGAACCCGCCGTCGCGCAGGTGCCCGAGCACCGCCGCGCCGACGCCCTGACCGGTGGCGCTGGCCCCGTAGACGACGATGCCGCGTGGGGCGAGCAGCCGGGCGATCGAGCGGGCCTCGGTCCGGTGTTCCCGGCCGCGCTGCACCTCCAGGCTGGCCTCGGTGGGCGCGATGGGGAAGCTCAGGTGGACCACGCCGTCGGCGTACTCGCGCTGGACCTGGTAGCCGAAGTCGGCGAAGACCCGCAGCATCGTCCCGTTGGCCGGCAGCACCTCCGCGACGAAGCTCATGATGTCGTTGCGGCGGGCCGCGTCGGCCAGGTGCTCCATCAGCACCGAGCCGATGCCGCGACCCTGGTAGGCGTCCTCCACCACGAAGGCCACCTCCGCCTCGGGAGCCTGCGGGCCGAGCCGCTCGTACCGGCCCACAGCGACGATCTGGTCGGCGGCCAGCACCACGAACGCCTCCCGGTCGTGGTGGTCGACGGTGACGAAACGGATCAGATCCCGTTCCGGGATGCGCGGGTACGGCGAGAAGTACCGCAGGTAGCGGGTGCGCTCGGAGAACCGGCTGTGCATCGCCACGATGCCGGGCGCGTCAGCTGGCTCGATCGGTCGCAACTGGACGGTGCTGCCGTCGCTGAGCAGCACGTCGACCGGATGACCCACGGTCGTCACCGGAACAGCCCTCCCCGGCCCGGCTCAGTCCCGCGGATCGTGCGGGTCGAGCCCGAGCAACGGGAAGACCGTCTTGCGGGTGGCCGCGATCGCCCGGTCCACCGCGTTCGGCTCGCCGGTCGGCTGCCACGGCTCGTACGACGGGTCGGCGTCGTCGGTCATCCGCAGCGGCACCTCCCGGCCCAGCCGGCGGGAGGCGACCAGGTCCCGCCACGCGGGTGGGGTGAGCGTGGCCGGGTCGATCGGATCACCGGTGGCCACCGCCAACAGGTGGGTCCAGGCCCGGGGCACCACCTCGACGAGGGCGTACCCGCCGCCGCCGGTGGCCACCCACCGGCCGTCACACAACTCGTCGGCGAGCGCCCGCATCGCCAGGTAGGTGGCCCGCTGCCCATCGACAGTCAGGTTCAGGTCGGCGAGCGGATCCAGTCGGTGCCCGTCGGCGCCGCACTGACTGACCAGCACCTGCGGCCGGAACGCGCGCAGCACCGACGGCACGATCGCGTGGAACGCCCGCTGCCAGCCACTGTCGTCGACACCCGGCGGCAACGGCATGTTGACAGCGGTGCCCTGCGCGCCCGGCCCACCCGTCTCGTCCGGGAAACCCGTGCCCGGGAAGAGCGCCAACGGGGTCTCGTGCACGCTGACCGTGAGCACCCGGGGGTCGTCCCAGAAGATCTGCTGCACGCCGTCGCCGTGGTGCACGTCGACATCCACGTACGCGACCCGCTCGGCGCCCAGGTCGAGCAGCCGGGCGATGGCCACCGCCGGGTCGTTGTAGACGCAGAAGCCGGCGGCGCGGGCGCGCATCGCGTGGTGCAGCCCGCCGGCCACGTTCACCGCCCGGCGGGCATCGCCGCGCCAGACAGCCTCGGCGGCGGCCACCGTCGCGCCGGCGATGAGCGCGCTGGACTCGTGCATCCCCTCGAAGACCGGGTTGTCGGAGGTGCCCAGCCCGTAGCCGGCGAAGAGCGGGTCACGCGGCGCGTTGCGCACCGCGGCGAGGTAGGCCGGCTCGTGCACCCGGGTGAGCAGGGCGTCGTCGGCGGGCTCCGGCTTGACCACCCGCACCCCGGGCCGATTCAGGATGCCCAGCTCGCGGGCGAGCGCGAAGGTCAGCTCCACCCGGACCGGGTCGAGCGGATGGTCACCCATGTCGTAGGCGAGCAGCGACTCGTCCCACACCACCACCGTGTCGTCGGACATGGGCCCATCGTCGCACGAGGATGGGCGCCGGCCCACCGCACGCGCTGGTCAGTGGCCTGGTGTCGACCCGGAGGCGACCGGCCGGGCCGGGTCGGCCACCCAGTTGCTCCACGATCCAACGTAGAGCGCGGCGTCCGTGCGACCTGCCAGGTGCAACGCGAGCACCGCCTGCGCGGCGGTCACCCCCGAGCCGCAGTACGCCCCGACGGCCCGCCCCTCGGTCACGCCGGCGGCGGCGAACCGCTCGCTCAACACCTCGGCGGTCGGGAAGCGGCCGTCCGGCCCGACGTACTCCCCGGCGGGCAGGTTCGCCGCCCCCGGCACGTGCCCGGCCACCGGGTCGATCGGTTCGACCTCGCCCCGGTAACGCGGCGCCGCCCGTACGTCGAGCAGCACGGCGTCGTCAGCGGCGGCCAGCGCGGCGGCCTGCCCGGCGTCGAGCACCGGGAGCTCACCGGGGCGCACCACGACGTCGCCGGGGCGTGCGGCGGGCGCATCGGTGGAGATGGGCCGGCCGGCGGCGACCCAGGCCGGGTAGCCACCGTGCAGCAGGCGCACCGGTCGGTGCCCCGCCCAGCGCAGCGTCCACCAGGCCCGCGCGGCCGCCAGGCCGTCGCCGCCGTCGTACACCACCACGGGGTGACCGGCGCGGACGCCGGCGGCCCGCAGCGCCGCCTGCAACGCGGCCGGGTCGGGCAGCGGGTGTCGACCGCCGGCGCCGGGGGCCCCGCAGAGCGCGGTGTCCAGGTCGACGAAGACGGCCCCGGGCAGGTGGCCGGCGAGGTAGTCGTCGCGGCCGGGCGGGCCGACGAGCCGCCAGCGCACGTCGAGCAGGGTGGGCGGATCGGCCTGGTCGAGCTCGGCGACGAGGGTGTCGACCTCGACCAACGGCTGCGGGGTACCGGACATGGCGACCATCCAACACCATTCGCGGAGACGGCACGCGGTTCGGCGGCGGTCGCCGGCCCGCCACCGAGGTAGCATCGTGCACCGGAGGGCCGCTGACCTTATGAAGTCTCACGACCTGGTCGACACGACCGAAATGTACCTGCGCACCATCCTTGAGCTGGAAGAGGAGGGGGTGCCACCGCTGCGTGCCAGGATCGCCGAAAGGCTGCAGCAGAGTGGCCCCACCGTGAGCCAGACCGTCGCCCGGATGGAGCGTGACGGCCTGCTCACCGTCGAGGGTGACCGGCACCTGACGCTCACCCCCCAGGGGCGCGGCAGCGCGGTGTCGGTGATGCGCAAGCACCGCCTCGCCGAGCTGCTGCTGGTCAACGTCATCGGGATGCCCTACGAGGAGGCCCACGAGGAGGCCTGCCGCTGGGAGCACGTGATGAGCGACGCGGTGGAGAAGCGGGTGTACGACCTGCTCAACCGGCCGACCCGTTCCCCGTACGGCAACCCGATCCCGGGGCTTCAGGAGCTGGGTTCGCCGGCGGCGGAGACCACCGAGGCCGCCGAGGGCGAGCGCAACCTGGCCTTCCCGGGCCTCTCCGGGCCCGTCGTGGTGCGCCGGATCTGCGAGAGCGTGCAGAAGGACGCCGACGTGCTGCGCCAACTGCACGCCGCCGGTGTCGACCCGGGCGCCACGGTCACGGTGGCCCAGGAGCGTGACGGGGTGTCGATCGACCGCTCCGGTGACCGGGTGCGGCTGCCCCGCGAGGTCGCCTCCCGGGTCTTCGTCGCCGCCAGCTGATCTGGCGTGGGCCCGGGCGTCACAGCGCCCGGGTGTCCACCTTCTTGGCCAGGGCGACAAGGTCGCCGGTGAGCTTCTCCACCGCCGAGCGCTCACTGCCACGGGCCGCGGTCCAGCTCACCGTGGCGAGCCGTCCGTCGCCGGCCAGCCAGCCCACCTCGGCGACGGGTCCCCGCCCGCTGGCCGCGGCGGTGGTCCGCTTGTACGCCTGCTGACCCAGCCCGGTGATCTTCGCCGCCTTGTCCGGCACCACGTCCGCGCCGAAGCTGGTCTTGTCGATCGTGGTCTCGGTCACGCTGAGGGTCAGCTCCGGCAGGGTCGCACCGGCCGCCCGGATCACACAGGTGTGGGTGTCGCCCTGTTCGCTGGACGCCGCCACGTCGAAGCGCGTCTTCACCACCTGCTCGATCACCGTGAAATCGAGCAGTCGGCAGGCGCCGCCCGAGGAGGCCGCCGCCACGTCCACAGCGATCGGCACCGGCGGCGGTGCCGTCACCGGCTGCGCCTCGTCGGCGCAGCCACTCACCAGCAGCCCGGCCAACCCGGCGACCACGATCCGCCCGCGCACATCCCACCCTCTCGCCGACCGACGGCGGAAGGCGCCCGCCGGTTGTCCGTCGGACACCGTACGGGGTGTCGGTGTCGCGCGGAAGCCCCCGCGGACGACTACCCGGACGGCGTGTCGTCCACGTACGGGCAGTGCCGGCAGCCGCGCCCGCAGCACGTGCCACGGCGAGCCAGGAAGTCGGCGCTCAGCACGAACAACCCGCTCGCCGGGTCGAGGTAACCGGCCTCCCCGGCGGCCAGCGCGGCGGCGTGCGCGGCGAGGACCCGGGCCCGGTCGGGGTGCTCCGGCGGCAGCCGCGACGGGTGCGGCTCGGTGAGCGGCCGATCGGCCAGTGGTCGTCGCTCTCCGGTCACCGCAGCAGTCTAGGGACGGCTACCGCCCGGCCTCCGGGCTGGATGCGCGACATGCCCGGCGTCGTCGCGGTGCGCTGTGGTTTCGTCGTACGGTCCGGGGACGATCGGTTCGACGCCCGTCGACGCATACGGAGGGGACGCGATGCGGAAGATCGTTGTGCAGATGAGCCTGTCGTTGGACGGGTTCTTCGAGGGCCCGGGGGGTGACATCGGCTGGCACCAGGTCGATGAGGAGCTGCACCAGCACTTCAACGATGTGATCGCCCCGATGGGCGGGTTCCTCAGTGGCCGGGTCAGCCATGAGTTGATGGCCGCCTACTGGCCGACCGCCGATCAGGACCCGAGCGCCAGCGGCCCGGAACGCGAGTTCGCCCGGATCTGGCGGGACATGCCGAAGATCGTCTACTCGCGCACGCTCGACCACGCCGACTGGAACGCGACGGTGGTGCGCGAGGTCGACGTCGAGCAGGTTCGCAAGCTCACTGCCGAACCGGGCGGCGACCTGGCCCTCGGCGGGGCCGACCTGGCCGCGACGTTCGCCCGGCACGACCTGATCGACGAGTACCGGATCTACGTTCACCCGGTGCTGGTGGGTCGGGGCCGCCGGCTCTTCCCCGACGCCGAGACTCCGGCCGCGCTGCGACTGGTGGAGAGCCGGGTCTTCGGCAACGGCGTGGTCCTCCTCCGCCACGAGCGGGCCCGCTGACCGGTGATCACCACCTTTCCCGCTTGAGTCTCCAGCGGGGGGAGACGCGAGGGTGAGGGCATGAGCGGGGAGACACGGCACACGATCGGCGAGCTGGCGCGACGGACGGGCCTGAGCGTCAAGACCATCAGGTACTACGCCGACAGCGGGATCGTGCCGCCGACGGACCGGAGCCCGGCCGGCTACCGACGGTTCGGCCCGGCGGCCGTGGCCCGGTTGGAACTGGTCCGCACGTTGCGGGAGCTGGGCGTGGACCTGGCCACCATCCGGCGGGTGGTGAACCAGGAGGTGCCGCTGCCCGAGGTGGCCGCCGCACACGCCGAGGCGGTGGTGGTGCAGATCCGGGTGCTGCGGCTGCGCCAGGCGGTGCTCACCGTGGCGGCGCGGCGCGGGTCGGGCCCGGCCGAGGTGGACGAGTTGCATCGGCTGGCCCAGCTCACCAGGAACGAGCGCGGGCAGCTGGTGGCGGACTTCCTGGGCAGCGTCTTCGCCGGCCTCGGCGATTGGCCCGCGTACCCGGGGGTGATCGTCTCGATGACACCGGAACTGCCCGACGACCCCACCAGCGAGCAGATCGAGGCGTGGCTGGAGCTGGCCGAGCTGTGCCGGGACCCCGGGTTCCGGGAGCGGATGCGGCTGCTGGCACGGCAGCACGCCGCGGATCATGACGTCCCGGGGCTGCCCCGCCCGGACGCCGTCGCGGTGGTCCGGGACGCGGTGGCCGCCGCCCTGACGGCCGGTCTCGACCCGAGCAGCCCGGACGCCGACCCGGTGGTCGCCGCCGTCAGCGGCCGGTACGCGAGCCTGCACCGTCACCCGGACGACGCCGACCTGCGCCAACTGCTGCTCGACCGGCTCGTTCCGGCCAACGACCCCCGCCGGGACCGCTACCTCGACCTGTTGGCGGTGCTCAACGGCTGGTCGACCGGCGCGGCGACAGCGCCGGCGGTGGACTGGTTCATCCGGGCCCTGCGCGCCCGGATGCCCGAGCCGGCTCGTTGACCCGCCCGTCAGCCGAACCAGGTCATCGCCTGGCCGTGGCCTCTGGCCCAGGCCAGCGGCTTCCCGTCGAGCGCGAGAACGTTGTGCAGCGCATCGTTCGGCGGCGCGGGCAACGCGTCGTACCGGAGCACCTCCGGCCCCTCGTTCGCCACCCAGTGCCCCGGCAGCTCGCGGACCAACCGGACGAACGCCTCCCGGCGCGGGGGCGGCACCTGGTAGAGCACTGACGTGTGGAAGACCACGAGCGTCGCGTCGGCCGGTGCCCGCGCGGCCAGCGCCGGCAGGTCGTCCACCAGGTCGCCGCGGACCAGCAGCGGCGGGTCGGCCGCGGCGATCGCCGCCGCGGCGCGCAGCCGGGCCCGCCGGTGGGCGTGTTCCGGCCAGATCAGGGCGTCCAACCAGGACACGTCGTCGGGGTCGGTAACGTCGAGCGGGTTGAGGTCCAGGCCGGCCCGCCACACCACCTGGGGTACGCGTGCCGGCGGCACCAACCCGGTGGCGGCGCAGTCGAGGACCGGCTCACCGGACCCGACCTGGTGATCGCCGTAGCGGTACCCGTACCGGTCGGGGTAGAGGCAGAGCCCGGCCGACGCGCCGACCTCCAGCAGGGCCACCGGCTGCGGCAGCGTGGCGAGCAGCGGCAGCAGGACCGCGCACCGGCCCGCCTCGTTCGTCTGGGTGGCCCGGGTGAGCATCTGCGCCTCGATGGCCGGCCAGTGCGTCAGCACGTAGTCGTGGAAGGCGACCGGGTCGTCGACCGGGCCACCGAGCCAGCGGACGACGCCGAACAGCAGGTTCGGCTGCCGTTTGGCCGGCGGTAGCCCGTCGAGCAGGGCCAGCAGGTCCTCGTCGTGGGCGACTGCCTGCGACAGGCGCTCGTACGTGGGCGACACCCCGCGCGCCTCCCGGACGGCGAAGTCGACGTACTGCTCGCTGATCGTCATGGCCCGATGATGGCACCTGCCCGCTGGCTGGACCGTCCGCTGCTACGGCGGCCGCACCCGTCATGACGGCCGGCACCCGGTTCGCGGCGTTGGTCAGCGGTTCTGCCGTTCGATGCCGCGTCGGACGAGTCCGCGGATGCCGGGGAGGGTGACCGCTCGGATCGTGACGTCGTTCATCCAGACGTGCAGCCGGCTCGGTGGCGCGTACTGGTACATGCCCCGGCGGGCGAGCGCCTGCCGCTTGGTCACCTCGGGGCGCAGGCCGGTCTCCCAGCCGGCCAGGGCGGACGGGATGTCGTCGCCGTGCCGGCGCAGGGCGGCACCGAGTTGGTCGGCGCCGGCGAGCGCCAGTCCCGCGCCGTGCCCGGCGAAGAGGGTGACGCACCAGGCCGCGTCGCCGAGCAGGACGGCGCGGTCGGCGCTCCACCGTGGGCTGTCCACCTGGCTGACCCGGTCGAAGTACGCCCCGGCCGGGTCGCTTTGGAGGTGACCGATCGCCTCGGGCACTCCCCCGGCCAGGTCTCCGAACGTCGCGCGGATCGCGTCCACCGGTCCGCCCGCCAGCTCCCGGCCAGGGTCGGCGCACCGGTAGGTGAAGAAGGCCGACGAGCGGCCGGGCCCGAGGTTGACGATCGCCGCGGTGCGCCCGGGGCCGATGAAGGTCGTCGCCGACGACTCGGGCACATCCGGCACCGGGTGCGCCAGCGGGAAGGCCGCCACCACGTACGGCAGGTCGACCCGATGGTCCGGGCCGAGGATCGTCGCCCGGGTCGCGGAGTGCACGCCGTCGGCACCGACGAGCAGGTCGGCGTCGTGCGTGGTGCCGTCGCTGAGGCTGATCCGCACCCGGTCGGCGGTGGCGTCGATCGTGGACACCGTGGTGCCGAAGCGGATCTCCACCTGGTCGCGTACCGCGTCGTACAGTGCGGTTTCGAGGTCGCCGCGGAACACCGTCATGGTCCGGGGACCCAGCGCCGCCTCGGCGACCGCGGCGGGCACCGTGAGCTTCGGGCGACCGTCCGCTCGGACCAGCACTGTGGTGAACGGGCCCAACGCGTGGGCGGACAGCGCCGGAACCAGCCCGAGCCGCTCGGCCGCGTCGTAGCCGGCGCCGAGCAGGTTGACCAGGTAGCCACTGCTGCGCCGGGTCGGAGACCGCTCGACGACGAGCGGATGCCACCCGTCCCCCGCCAGGCGTAGGGCCGTCGCGAGACCCGCTATGCCGGCCCCGACGATCACCGCTCGTTTCATCAGCACTCCCCAAACCAGAATGAGCATATGCTCAAACATTATGAGCATATGCTCATCCCCGCACAACCCGCCTAGACTCAGGGAATGCCACGCGGAGTTCCCATCGCCGAGCCCCGGCAGCACCTCTTCGCCGCGGCCGAGCGCTTGATCGCCACCGCAGGCCCCGGCCAACTCACCAGCCGAGCCGTCACCGGCGAGGCCGGCGTCGCCACCGGGCTGCTCTTCGCCCACTTCACGAACTTCGACGACTTCCTGGTCGGTTACGCCGTCGACCGCAGCTTCCAGATCGCCGGCACCGCGGCTGGCCTTCCCGCCCGCGCCGGCACCGGCACGATCGCCGCGAACCTCAGCGCGGCGATCCTCGCGACCCCGCTGATCGTCCTGCGCGGCGTCACCCGGCTGATGGCCTGCCGGCCGGCGTTGGCCGCACAGGTTGAGGCGGTACTGGGCACCGGCAGCACCGTGCTGCAGAGCCTCGAACGCGCCGTCATCGACTACCTGGACGCCGAACGACAGCGCGGACGGCTGCCAGCGGGCGTCGACACCGAGGCGCTGGCGCTGGCCGTGGTAGGCGTGCTGCACCACGTCGCCCTCATCGACGCGACCGACGACGTGGCGCACGCGCGCATCCGGCACACCGTCACCGCGCTGGCGGAAAGCTTCCCGGCCGTCACGTCCTGAGCCCGCCCCCTGGCCCGCACCGGGCCGCCCGCACCGTAGAGTTCTGCGGCGGCCGGACCGTTGAGCAGCAGCTCAGCGGGCAGGAGCAACGGGGAGGAACGGGTCGTGCGGGGTGCGGGTGTCCGGGTACTGATCGTCGGCGGAGGTGTCGCCGGACTGGCGACGGTGGCCGCGCTGCGCGAGTGGGGCGCGACGATCGACGTGGTCGAGCGGGCGACCGGGCCGACCGACTCCGGCACCGGGATCTACCTCACCGGCAACGCGACCCGGATGCTCGACGTCCTCGGTCTGCGCGAGCCGGTCGCCGACGTCGCCGTGGAGATCACCCGGCAGCGCAGCACCAACCAGCGCGGGCGTCGCCTCTTCGACATCGACGTGGCAGCGCTCTGGCGGGGCGTCGGGCCGTGCGTGTCGTTGCCCCGGGCACAGCTGCACCGGGCGCTGCTCGACGGCGTCGGCGACGCCCCGATCCGCTGGGGCCGCCAGCCGGTCGCGCTGTTGCAGGAGGGCGACCAGGTCGCCGTCGAGTTCGACGACACCAGCACCGACCGGTACGACCTGGTGATCGGCGCGGACGGGGTGCACTCCACCATCCGCCGGCTCGCCTTCGACGGCCAGGCCGCCCGCGACCTCGGCCAGTACGCGTACCGGTGGGTCGCTCCCCGGATCGACGACGAGCCGGTCTGGTCGGTGCAGTTGGGGCGCGGGAGGCAGTTCCTGACGATCCCGATCAGCGCCGAGCAGACGTACTGCTACTACAACGACGGCCCGGTGGCCGAGCGGCCCGGCTGGCGAGACGAACTGGGTGCGACGTACAGCGAGCCGGTGGCCACCATGCTCAAGGCCCTGGACTACGACGACAGCACCCTGCACGCCGGGCCGAACCAGGAGGTGGCGCTCGACTCCTGGGCCCGGGGGCCGGTGCTGCTGGTCGGCGACGCCGCCCACGCCACCTCGCCGAACATGGCCCAGGGTGCGGCGATGGCGCTGGAGGACGCTGTCGTGCTCGCCTCGTCGTTGGCCGCCGCCGATTCCGTCGCCGACGCGCTACGCGCTTTCGAGGCGCGACGCCGCCCGCGGACGAATTGGGTGCTCAGCCAGACGCACCGCCGCGACAAGGCCACCGGGCTCCCGCCCGCGCTGCGCGACGTGGTGATGCGCCGCCTCGGCGAGCAGATGTTCCGCTCGAACTACGGGCCGCTGTTCGCCCAGCCCTGACCGGTCGGACGCAGCCGGGACGAGCCCGCTCACGGCAGCTGGCCCGGCCTGTCGACGATGGCGATCCGCAGGAACGCGGCCGCCGACTCCAGTGACTCCTTGCCACCACGTATCACCGAGTTGCGGGTGCCGAGGTAGACGTGGGAGTCCCGATCGAAGATGAGGTCCACGTTCCCACCGATCACCCCGGGCATCCGAATCGCCACCCCGTGCCGACCGGCGGCGTCCACCACGTCACCCGATATGACCACCGCGCCGGGCTCCCGCGCGAGCACTTCGTACAGCGCCGCCAGCGCTCGGGGTGGCACGTAACCGCGGAGCATCGACCGCGCGGTGGTGTACGCCATGCTCTCGTCCCCGTACACGGCCTCCTCGTCGGCGCCTTCGGAAAGGTGCAGGTCGACCGGGTGCTCCCGGAGGTACCGCAGCAGCGCGTCCGGGTCGGTGGGCAGGTCGCCGTGGTACGCGGGCGGCTGGAACGCGTCGAGTTCCCGATCGGGATCGGAGGGATCGTCGATGCGGAGCTCCCTCAGCGCGGTCCACCCGCCCGGGTCGCTCTCCGGCCGGTAGCGCCCCTGCGTGTAGGCAACCCCACCGGCCGACTGCCACAGCTGGGTCCGGATCGTCAGGTACGGGCCGCTGTCCGGCAACTCCCGGGTCGTCGCCAGGATCTCCGTGAAGACGTACTGGTCGGGCCGGGCGGTGAGCTCCGGCTGTTGCCGGGCGGCGTCGGCCGCCAGATGGAAGATCTCCGACGCGCTGGCCGTCGGCGGCGGCTGATCACCCAGTCTGATCGTCTGGACCACCAGCGCACCGGCGGTCAACGTCACCGCCAGCCCGAACGCCCCGGCGAGGCGCCAACCGCGCAGAAACCGGGCGCGGCGTCCTGCGGGACGGGCCTCCGACGCCGCCTCCCCCCGATGGGCCACGTGCGCGGTCAGATCCCTGAGAAGCTGCTCCTCGAACCCCTGCGGCGACCGTTCGGTCTCGTTCATCGTCATCTCCGTCTCCTCAGGCGAGGGTGCTGGCAGGGCGGGTGAGCACGGCGCGGACGACGCGGCGGGCGCGATGCAGGCGGACCCGGGCGGCGACCGGCGACATCCCGAGCACTGTCGCCGCCTCCACGACGGTGAGGCCGTCCACGGCGACGAGTTCGACAAGCGTCCGGGTGCCCTCGGGGAGGTCGCCCAGCGCCCGATACGTGCGGCGGGCGGCCTGCTCGGCGTCGATCCGCTCCTCGATCCGGGCGATGTCATCGGGGCCCAGGTCCCGCCGCCCGGCCAGACGACCGGCGACCCGCAGCCGTTGGGCCGCCCGACGCCGCTCGTCGCCGATGACGTTGCGGGCCACCCCGTACAGCCAGCCGATCTGGCTACCCCGGTCCGGCCGGTAGCCGGCCGCCGACTCGATCACCGCCAGGAACACGTCGGCGGTGAGGTCGGCGGCGAGGTGTGGATCGTCGACCCGCCGCGCCACGAACCGGCCCACCGCCTCCAGGTGCCGCCGGTAGAACACCTCGAAGGCCACCGGATCGGTGCCGATGCCGGAAATGTCATCATCGGCCTCGTCGGGCTCACTCACGGGCCGTCCTCTCTCGCGCCTTCACACCCCTTCTTCGTACGGCGGAGCGCTGGTGTTACGCCGTGATGCTGCTTCCCGCCCGGGGCGGAACGCGGCGCTGCCGGTCCCGTTGGGCAACCGCCCTGGTGATGCGGCATTATCGAAGCACCGGCGACTGGCGGCACGGGGATGGTGAAACCATCGGGGAGCCTCTCGCGGGCGTCGACCGCCTGGGCGCCTGCGTCGAGGAACCATCATGACCACGACCAGCCCATCCGTCGACAACCACAACCCGTCGGCCACGGCCCGACTCCTGCCGGGCGCACCCGTCGCCGCAGCCGTCCTGGCCGAAACCGCAGCTGCCGCCACCCGTCTGCGCGAGCGCGGCATCACACCGAGCCTCGCCACCATCCTCGTCGGCGACGACGACGCCAGCGCCGGTTACATCGCCATCAAGCAGCGTCAGGCCGCCGCGCTCGGGTTCGCCTCCCCGCACGTTCACCTGCCGGCCACCGCCACCCAGGCCGAACTGCACCAGGCCATCGCCCGATTCAACAGCGACCCGGCCGTGCACGGCCTGCTCGTGCAGTACCCCGTACCGGGGCACCTGGACTACGACGCGGCGCTGCAGACCATCGACCCGGACAAGGACGTCGACGGCATGCACCCGCTCAACATGGGACGCCTCGCCGTCGGCCTGCCCGGCCCGCTGCCGTGCACCCCCGCCGGCATCGAAGCCCTCCTGGCGTACCACGAGATCCCGGTCGCCGGTCGCGAGGTCGTCATCCTCGGCCGGGGCGCCACCCTGGGCCGTCCCCTGGCCATGCTGCTCGCCCAGAAGCGCCCGACCGCCAACGCCGCCGTCACCGTCGTGCACACCGGCGTGCCCGACTGGGACCGCTACACCCGCCGCGCCGACATCCTCGTCGCCGCCGCCGGCGTACCCGGGATCGTTCAGCCTGAGCACGTCAAGCCCGGCGCGGTCGTCATCGGCGCCGGCGTCCGCTACGACGGGCGGCGACTCCTGCCCGATGTGGACGAGGCGTGCGCCGAGGTCGCCGGCGCCATCACGCCCCGGGTCGGCGGGGTCGGCCCGACCACCGTCGCGATGCTGTTCCGCAACGCGGTACGCGCCGCGGAACGCGCGAACCAGTAGCCCGGTCGCCGAGATCGCTTGATGCTGAACCGCCCGGTCGTCCACAGCTACTCAGCATCAGGCGATCGGGCCGGCTTTCTGCGGTTGGAAATCTCCTCCAGGTGCTGGAGCTGGTGCTGCCGGACCATCTCGTCCCAGACGTCCTGGTCGTAGTCCGGGTCCGGCGGGATCCACTTGTGCGAGTTGTCGCTGTAGTGGAACCGCTCATCGCCCCGCCGGATCAGACTCACCGGACCCAGCCCAGGAAACGCCGGTGCAGCAGCCCGGCGGGCACCCAGGTCAGATCCTCGGCCGCCCACACCAGGTAGGACCCCATGTAGAGGGCCAACGACACAGGCGCGCCGTCGAACTCGGCACGAAGCTCCGTGCGTCGGGTCCGGCAGGGCCAAGGGGCACTGCAACCGCCGCAGGTCCACACCGGAAGGACCGGGCCGTGGGTGGTCACGGCAGACCATCCAGAAAGCGCCGGATGGCCGACCGGGCGTGCCAGCGGGCCGCCCATTCCGCCTGATAACAGGGGTACGGGGACAGCCGCGCCCACCACCAGCGACAGCCGGCGCAGAGCCCGTCAACGCCGGGCAGGTGCACGGACAAGATTCGTCCGGCCTGATCCTCGGTCACTCCTGCTCCTCCCCTGGCCAGTGGCCTCGCCGGATCGGGATGCGGTGCCGGGCTCGGCACGGCAGGTCGGCGCCACATCGGCAGATCCGCCGCCACCGCTGCCACGACCAGACCGGTCGATGCCGCCGAGCCAAGGTCAGCGCCACCGCCAGCAGGTAGTCGTCGTACGGCACCCGATCCGGCATCAGACCTCCCGACGATCCTCCTTGGACGCTCGATTGCCCGCTCATTTTGCGCGCGCATATTTAGATGGTCAACGACCACCGGTCATAGCGCTTGGGCGTGTCCGGCGATCCTGGGCGGCAGCGTTGGCGGCACAATGATCGCCATGGAGAGTCCGACCTTCGTTCGCTTCCAGCTCGGCGCGCAGCTCCGCCGGGTGCGCGAAGAGGCCAGCGTCACGGCCGAACAGGCTGCCGACGTCATCGAGGTCTCGGCGAGCACGCTCCGACGCATCGAAGCCGGGCGCGTTGGCATCAAGGCGCCCGCGCTCAACGCCCTGCTTGATCGATACGGCGTCACCGATGCCGAGCTGCGCGACACGCTCCTGTCAATGGCGAAGACCGGCAAACAGCGAGGCTGGTGGGCGAAGTACGGCGACCTGCCGTCGTCGTACCGCCAGTACATCGGCCTGGAGTCGGCGGCCGAAGAGGTACACAACTTCGAGACGCTGGTCGTCCCAGGGCTACTCCAGACAGAGGACTACGCCCGAGCCTTGACCAGCGAGGACGCGCTGGAGCCCTCACCCGAGGCGGTCGAGCGTCGAGTCGCCGTCCGAATGCAACGCCAGGAGCTGATCGCGACAGGGAAGCTGCGGCTGTTGGCCGTGCTCGACGAGGCGGTACTGCACCGACAAATTGGCGGAGCGGCCGTCATGGCTGAACAACTGTCCGCACTGCTCGAGGCCAGCAAGCGCTGGAACGTCACCCTTCAGGTCATCCCGTTCCGGGCGGGCGCCTACGCCTCAATGGTGTCGAGCTTCCACATCCTCAACTTCGCGGGCGGACCCGGAGTCGTCTACATCGAGGGCATCACGGGCGACCTCTACGCGGAAGGTGACGATGTGAGGCGTTGTACCGTGGTCTTCAACAGCCTGCGCGCCTCGGCCTTGTCTCCCAGCGACTCAATCGCAATGATCAAGACCATCCAGGATGCGGAGCCCGACATGTAGGAGGCGGCCAGTGGACTCGCAGTGGCGCAAGAGCACCCGCAGTGGCGGCAACGGCGCCTGTGTCGAGGTCAGGCGTGACGGGCAAGCCGCGGAGGTCCGAGACAGCAAGGACCAACTGGGCCCAACTCTTCGGTTCGACGCCGCAGCCTGGTCGACGTTTCTCTCTGAATTGAAGCGCTAGCAAGCGGAGCCCCCACCGCCCGGCGGCGCCTGTGTCGAAGTTGCCGCTCCACTCGTTGCTGTCTCGGTTTTAGCGACGCCGGCCCCCGGCGCTGCCCAGCGCGCACCTACGATCAGGCTGTGAAGCGACCACGCTTGTACGGGCCTGGCGAGTTGGCTGGCCTGTTCAACGTGTCGAGGCAGCGGGTACTGCAGATCACCCGCCGACCCGGCTTCCCTGAGCCGATGGCCCGCCTGATCGGGACGACGATCTGGGACGCGAACGAGGTGGACGAATGGGCCAAGCACAATCGCCCACCACGCCCAACCGAGGGCGACCACGAGGGCTGATCCGATGGCACCTATCGGCACGCCACGCTGGACCGGTTCCGCCAGTGACGTTCCGTTACAGCCAGCCAGAACCGGGTGTAGGGCACATCCGCTTCTGGCCGAAAGTAGTGCGTCGGTTAGCGGGACGAGGCTCGCGGGGCTTCACGGCATCGCGACGGGTGATCGGGCTCAAATCTCAGGGACGCAGGGTTACCTTGCCAGTGGTTCTGCGGGCGACGAGGTCCTCGAAGGCGCGGCGGGCGTCCTCAAGGGGATATGCCGCATGGACCATCGGCTTCAGCACTCCGGCAGCGGTCAGCGCGAACATCTCGGCTAACGGCTCCGCGTAGGCGCCGGGAACGGTGAGGGCCGGGCGTAGCCAGAAGCCCATCACGGCGGTGTTGCGTTCCGCGAGGGCACTCGGATCGACAGGTGGATAGCTTTGGCGGGAGGCATTCCCGAAGCTGACCAGACGTCCGAAGTTCCCCAGGATCTCGAGGCCGGCGCTGAACACGCGGCCGCCGATCGACTCGAGCACAACGTCCACCGGCATGCCATCGTTGGCCTCCCGGACCCGCTCGGCGTAACAGTCCGGGTCGCTGGACACGGCGACGTCCGCACCCAAGGACAGGGCCAGGTCACGTCGAGCGTCCGTAGAGGCTGTCGCGATCACACGCCCGGCACCGAAGTGCTTGGCGAGTTGCACAGCAAGCGAGCCGACACCACCGGCCGCGGCGTTGACGACAACGGTCTCACCGACGCGCATCCGCGCACAACTCTTCAATACATGCCAGGCGGTCAGGCCCTGGACGAGAAGCGCGAGCGCCTCGGCGTCGCCCACCCTGTCGGGCACCGCAACGGCGTCCGCGTCTTCCACGACCGCCCGCTCAGCGAAGCCACCACCGCCGAAAATCGGTGCGAGCACCCGGCGACCGTCAGTCGCCCGCCCGACCACCTCAGTGCCCGGGGTGAACGGTAGCTCCGGCACCGGACGATACGACCCGGCAATGCGGCTGGTGTCGGCGAAGTTGACCCCTGCCGCACTCACGTTGACGAGCAATTGACCATCGACCGTCACCGGCTCCGGCGCGTCGACAAGGTTCAAAACCTCGGGACCGCCGAAGCGGGCGCACTGCACAGCTCGCATGATCAACAACGTACACCGCGCCCGCAGTAACCGGCCAACGCAGCATGATCGATCATCCGCTTCTGCCGCGAGTCGCGCGTTGCCAGGCCTGACGGTGTCCTTGGGGCCGGCTGGTATGCGTACGGGCCGAGTTGGGTACGCAGGGGGCGGATCCCTCAGAACCCGCGATGGCTATAGCGGCAGCTCGAGTTCCCAACCGGCGAACGGAGGGTCCACTTCGTAGCTGTCGTCGCAGCAGCGACGGATCCACTGGGCGGCTCGATACTCCGCATCGCCGTAGTTGGTCACCTCGCCCGCCTCGTTGACGTCCAGAACGTTGGCAAAGATGGCGAACACCTGCTCCAGCCCCGATCCGTGCGCCATGACGACTGGTCGGTAATCGAAGTCCTCGAGCAAGTCCAGGACGAGAGTGCCGTTCGCCAGGTAGAAGGCGAAGAATCGAAGCGATGCCCGAACGTCCTCGGGTAGGTGTGCCATGACGGAATCCTCGCTTGAGGCGGCAGACCGACGCGGGCCGGTGCACTGTTCCAGCCACGATCCGCGCGGCTGCAGTTGAACGTGAGGGCCCCGCTGGGCCGTTTCGGGAGCCCGCTCATCATGAGCGGGCTCCCCGGAGCCTGGAAACGGCGCTGCCCCGGCCTCCCAGAAGGGGAGCCGGGGCAGCGCTTATTGCGTACGTCAGCTGCAGCCGCTGGTGGAGCCGCAGCCCTCGCAGACGTAGCAGCTACCGGCGGGGCGCATCTTCGTACCGCAGGTGAAGCAGAGCGGCGCGTCGGCGGCCTTGCCGATCACGGCCTCCAGCAGTTCGGTGCTGGAACCCACGGTCGGAGCCGGCTTGGCGGCGGCCACGTCGGCCATCTCCTGGGCCGGCTGGGCGACCGCCTCGGTCTTGGCCGGGGCCTCGACCGGCGCGGACGACGCCATCGCGGTGAGGTCCGCGCCGGTGACGGCGGCGGCTTCCGCGTCGGCTTCGGCCCGCAGCTGGGCGGCCCGCTCGCTGGCGGTGAAGATGCCCAGCTCGGCGCGGCGCTCGTAGGGCAGGAAGTCCAGTGCCAGGCGACGGAAGATGTAGTCCATCACCGAGGCGGCCATCCGCACGTCCGGGTCGTCGGTCATGCCGGCCGGCTCGAAGCGCATGTTGGTGAACTTGCTGACGAACGTCTCCAACGGCACGCCGTACTGGAGGCCGATGCTGATGGCCACCGAGAAGGCGTCCATCACGCCGGCCAGGGTGGAGCCCTGCTTGGACATCTTGAGGAAGACCTCACCGAGGCCGTCGTCCGGGTAGGACGACGCGGTCAGGTAACCCTCGGCGCCACCGACGGAGAAGCTGACCGTCTCGGACGGGCGCTTCTTCGGCAGGCGCTTACGCACCGGCCGGTACTCGATGACCTTCTCGACCGCGGCCGGCGCGGCGGCTGCGGTTTCGACGGCGGCCGGCTCGGTGGCCTTGTTGTTCTTCGCCACCGAGAGCGGCTGGCCGACCTTGCAGTTGTCGCGGTAGATCGCCAACGCCTTCAGGCCGAGCTTCCAGCCCTCGAAGTAAATCTTCTCGACGTCCTCGACGGTGGCCGCCTCCGGCATGTTGACCGTCTTGGAGATCGCGCCGGAGACGAACGGCTGGATGGCCGCCATCATCCGCACGTGGCCCATCGGGGCGATCGTCCGCTCGCCCATCGCGCAGTCGAAGACCGGGTAGTGCTCCGGCTTGAGGCCGGGGGCGTCCACAACGTGGCCGTGGTCCGCGATGTGCTCGACGATCGCCTCGACCTGCTCCTCGGGGTAGCCGAGGCTGCGCAGGGCGCGCGGCACCGTCTGGTTGACGATCTGCATCGAGCCGCCGCCGACCAGCTTCTTGAACTTGACCAGCGCCAGGTCCGGCTCCACGCCGGTCGTGTCGCAGTCCATCATGAAGCCGATGGTGCCGGTCGGGGCCAGGACGCTCGCCTGCGCGTTGCGCCAACCGAACTTGTCACCGATCTTGTTGCCCTGGGTCCACTGCTTGGTCGCCTCGCGGACGATCGCGGTGGCCACCGGGCTGGTCGGCTTGATCTCGTCGTTGGCCGCCGCGTGCTTGCGCATGACCCGCTTGTGCGGCTCGGCGTTGCGGGCGTAACCGTCGTACGGGCCGACGACGCCGGCCAGCTCGGCCGAGCGGCGGTAGGCGGTGCCGGTCATCAGCGAGGTGATCGCCGCGGCGACCGAGCGGCCCTGGTCCGAGTCGTACGGCAGGCCGGTGGCCATCAGCAGGGCGCCGAGGTTGGCGTAGCCGATGCCGAGCTGCCGGTAGGCGCGGGACGTCTCACCGATCTTGTCGGTCGGGAAGTCCGCGAAGCAGATCGAGATGTCCATCGCGGTGATGACGAACTCGACGGACTTGACGAACTTCTCCACCTCGAAGCCACCGTCGGCGCGGAGGAACTTCATCAGGTTGAGCGAGGCGAGGTTGCACGAGGAGTTGTCCAGGTGCAGGTACTCCGAGCACGGGTTCGACGCGGTGATCCGGCCGGTCTCCGGGCAGGTGTGCCAGTCGTTGATCGTGTCGTCGTACTGCAGGCCCGGGTCGGCGCACTCCCAGGCGGCCTGCGAGATGGAGCGGAACAGGTTCTTGGCGTCGACGGTCTCGATCACCGAGCCGTCGAGCCGGCCGCGCAGGTCGAAGCCCTTGCCGTTCTCCACCGCCGACATGAACTCGTCGGAGACCCGGACCGAGTTGTTGGCGTTCTGGTACTGCACGCTGACGATGTCGGAGCCGCCGAGGTCCATGTCGAACCCGGCGTCGCGCAGCGCGCGGATCTTGTCCTCCTCGCGCGCCTTGGTGACCACGAACTCCTGGATGTCCGGGTGGTCGACGTCGAGGATGACCATCTTGGCCGCCCGGCGGGTCGCGCCGCCGGACTTGATGGTGCCGGCCGAGGCGTCCGCGCCGCGCATGAAGCTGACCGGGCCGGAGGCGTTGCCGCCGGAGGAGAGCAGCTCACGGGACGAGCGGATGCGCGACAGGTTGACCCCGGAGCCGGAGCCACCCTTGAAGATCAGCCCCTCCTCCTTGTACCAGTCGAGGATCGAGTCCATCGAGTCGTCGACGGCCAGGATGAAGCAGGCGCTGACCTGCTGCGGCGACGGCGTGCCGACGTTGAACCAGACCGGCGAGTTGAAGCTGAACACCTGGTGCAGCAGCATCCAGGTCAGCTCGTGCGCGAAGACCTCGGCGTCGGCCGGGCTGGCGAAGTAGCCGTAGTCCTCACCGGCGGTGCGGTAGGTGGTGACCACCCGGTCGATCAGCTGCCGCAGCGACCACTCCCGCTCCGGGGTCCCCACCGCGCCCCGGAAGTACTTGGTGGTGACGATGTTCGCCGCGTTGACGCTCCACGACTCCGGGAACTCGACCCCCCGCTGCTCGAAGTTGATCGAGCCGTCCCGCCAGTTCGTCATCACGACGTCACGGCGCTCCCAGGAGACCTCGTCGTACGGGTGGACCCCCTCCGTCGTCCACACCCGGTCGATCTTCAGCCCCGTGCCTGCCTTGCTTCGTGAACGGCTAGTTGTCACGCCGTCGCCCCCCTCGTCTGCGCGGTGCCCCACCGCGCGTCCCAATCTCTCGAAAAACCGTGAAGACTCAGCTGGTACGGCCGGCGGCCTCAACCGCATCGGCCCGGCCCTGCTCCCGGGCTCGCGCCGCGGCCCGCAACGTCTCGATCTCGCGCTCGAAGTCGGCGAGCGAGTCGAACGAGCGGTAGACGCTGGCGAACCGCAGGTAGGCGATCTCGTCCAGGTCGCGCAGCGGACCCAGGATCGCCAGGCCCACCTCGTGACTGGGGATCTCGGCGGCTCCCTTGGCCCGGACCGTCTCCTCCACCCGCTGCGCGAGCAGCGCGAGGGAGTCGTCGTCCACCGGCCGGCCCTGGCACGCCTTACGCACCCCGCCGATGATCTTCGTGCGACTGAACGGCTCGGTCACCCCGCTGCGCTTGACGACCGCGAGGACCGCCTCCTCGACGGTGGTGAACCGCTTGCCGCACTCCGGGCAGGAACGCCGCCGTCGGATGAGCTGGCCGTCGTCGGCCTCCCGCGAGTCGACCACCCGGGAGTCAGCGTGCCGGCAGTACGGACACCGCATCGCCCACCTCCTTAAAAATGATCAACTGCGAGCACACCGGACACTTCCGGGCACGCCTCACCGCGACGGTGCCATCCTCGGATGACGCCCGCCGTGATCGACATTACGGGAGTGCGGTCGGTAGTCGAACCCAACCTGTAGGCAACTTACGCCCGTGTCACTACTACATCTAGGGGTCGACCGTATGTCGCCGAGGAAGCCGGGTCAAGTTGGCCGGCGTGTCCGGCGCGTCACGGACCATCCGGCCATCCACGCCCAGCAACGCGCCCGAAGACCCAACGCCCCGACCCCGCCCGGGTTATCGGCCAGGAAGCCAGAACCGGGCCGGAAAACAGCCGACGATCGAACACCAGTTCGACCTGACGTACCATTTATCAGAACATCCGTACGACCGGAGCGCTTTTTCACCCCGACACGCCGGTGAGAGGTCGTACAGATGTTTGAAAATGACTGATCTCACCTATACGGTCATGAACAACGTGGCACCACCGCACGCACCACGAGCCGACGAGGCACCCAGCGCCGACCAGGGAGGACGGACGTGACCGAGGACCGGGCCAGCCGGCCGAAGAGCCCGCAGCAGATCACCGAGGCGGGCCCGCCGGCCACCCGACGCCGCAGCGCCGCGCGCAGCCGGACGGGCCAGCCCGCCGTGCGCCCGGTCACCCCGGTGGTCAGCGCCTTCCCCGACCCGGCGACGGTCGACCTGACCGCCCGCCAGCGCCGCATCCTGGAGTTCATCCGCACCTGGGTGGAACGACACGGCTACCCGCCGAGCGTCCGCGAGATCGGCGAGGCGGTCGGCCTGGTGTCGCCGTCCAGCGTCGCCTACCAGCTCAAGGAGCTGGAAAAGAAGGGCTTCCTGCGGCGCGACCCGAACCGGCCGCGCGCGGTGGACGTCCGCGCCCCCAGCGAGGCGATCGACGACGAGCTGTCGAGGGCACAACGACCCACCCCGGCGTACGTGCCGATGCTCGGTCGGATCGCCGCCGGTGGGCCGATCCTCGCCGAGCAGGCCGTCGAGGACATCTTCCCGCTCCCCCGCGAGCTGGTGGGTGAGGGCGAGGTCTTCATGCTCCAGGTCAAGGGCGACTCGATGCTCGACGCGGCGATCTGCGACGGCGACTGGGTGGTCGTCCGGCAGCAGCCGACCGCCGACTCCGGCGAGATCGTGGCCGCGATGCTCGACGGTGAGGCGACCGTCAAGACCTACCGGCGGCGCGACGGGCACGTCTGGCTGATGCCTCAGAACCCTGCCTTCGACCCCATCCCCGGCGATGACGCCACCATCATGGGCCGGGTCGTGGCGGTGCTCCGCAGGATCTGACCGATCGGCGGGTGGGTGCCGACGGCACTCACCCGCACCGCTCGTCACGGGCGGGTGAGCGCCTCAGCGCTGATCAGTAGCGGTCGCCCCGGTGACCGCGACCGCCACCGGGATACTGCCCGTACGGGTCGTTGGGTGCGTCGTCGTCGCGTCGGCGAGCGGGCCGCTGACCCCGGTAGTCGGGCTCCTGCCCACCACGTCGGGGCGGCTCCGCGCGACCGGGTTGACCGCCGTCGCCGCCGCCGTACACCCCACCGCCGGGACGACCACCGCCCGCGCCCTGTGGGCGACCACCGCCACCGTGCGGGCGACCGCCGCCAGCCGGAGGCCGACCGCCACCACCCGGTGGGCGAGCGCCACCACTGACGGGGGGCCGACCGCCGCCACCGGCCGGGGGACGTCCGCCGCCGTACACGCCGGCGCCACCCGGTGCTGGCGCACCGTAGCCACCGTCGGCCGAGGCCGGCCGAGGGCCACCGCCGTACACGGCACCACCGGCCGGGGCCGGGCCGCCGCGACCCGCGCCCCCGCCGTAGACCGCGCCGCCGGCCGGCGCGCCGCCACCGTAGACACCGCCCCTGCGGTCGTCGTCGGCACGGCCGCCGCGCGGCCCGAACGGGTCGTCGTCGGGATCCGAGGTGTCGGACGGGTCGGCGGACGGCGGACGACGCCGCGCGCGAACGATGCCGAAGATGCCGGCGGCGACCAACAGCAGGCCGATCAGCCCGACCGCCCCGACCAGATATGTGATGTCGTCGAGGCTCAACCCGTCCGTCCAGGATTTCGAGGCAGCCGGTTTGCCGCCCTCCTCCGGGGCCAGTGGCACCGCGGTGGAGGTGGACGGGGTGTAGCTGAGGATGTCGAGCGGCTCGTCCTCGGCGAACCGGCCCGCATCGGAGACGGTGAGGAACGACTTCCCGTCCGAGGAATAGCTGATGGCCTCACCGAACGGGTCGGCCAGCGGCGTCACCCGCGGCTTGCCGGTGGTGAGCGCGGCAACGATGTCACCATCGGTCACGTCGAACTCGAAGGCGTCCGCGTAGGTGCGCAGGACCACCCGGGAACCGTCAGCGGTCCGGGACGCGCCGGTGATGGCGATCCGGCCGAACGTGTTGAGGGGGTTCTCCGTCTGGGTCTTCGGCAGCGTGAAATCGCCGGCCTTCTGCAGCGGCACCGGGTCGGTGTCCCCGCTCTTCAGGGCCGCCGACGGCGTGTAGATCTCGGCCTTGCCACTGGTCACCTTCGTGATGATCAGCGGCTTCCCGTCGTCGCCGATGAGCAGCGCCTCGGCGTCGTGCGGTTTCGACTCGGGGTAGGAGAGCCGGTGCAGCGTCGGCAGCTTGGAACCGGTGACCGGCATCGACCAGAGCGCGACGCGGCTGCGACGCTCCTTCGAGTCGGGATTGTCACCGGTGTCGGCGATCCAGAGGGTCTTGCCGTCCTTGGACAGGGCGAGATCCTCGGTGTCGAACGGACCCTGCCCCGAGTAGCGGACCGGCTCCTTCGACGAGATCTTGCACTTGCTGTCGAGGAAGAAGATCCGCTTGCGTGCCGCGACCTCGGTGCCGTCGTTGATGACGATGTAGCCGGTCTTGGTGGCGACCAGCCCGGACAGCTCCCGTAGGCGCTCGTCGGTGATCGTGCATCGCTTCTGGCCAGGGTTGGCGGCGGGCGGCCCGGACGACCCAGGGGCGGGAGCCGCCGCGGCGACTCCGGCGAGCGCCACGGTTGCCCCGAACAGGCCGAGGGCAACCGTGACCGAGGAAACAACGCGGCGCATTCGGCCAGTGTCGCATGCCGCGCGTTTCCGGTGGATGACGCCGTGGCCGGTCAGGACCGGCTGCCGGCCACCTGCTCCTGCCGTTCCACGTCGAACGCCGCCAACTCCGCCGCCAACTCCGCGCCGACGCGCACATGCAGCAGGGTGCCCTCCGGCAGGTGCGCCGTGCTGAGCACCTCACCCGTGCGGTGCGCCCGGGCCACCAGGTCGCCCCGGTCGTACGGCAGCACTGCCCGGACCTCCACGGCCGGGCTCGGCAGCCGCTCCTCGATCGCCGCGCGCAGCTCGTCCATGCCCCGACCTGAGTACGCGGACACGAAGATCGCGTCCGGCCAGAGCCGCTTGAGCCGCAGCAGCGTGTCCTCGTCGGTGGCGTCGGTCTTGTTGACCACCAACAGCTCGGGCAGCCGGTCCGCGCCCACCTCGGCGAGCACCTCGTGCACCGCCCGGACCTGCTCCTCCGGATCCGGGTGGGTGCCGTCGACGACGTGCACCACCAGATCCGCCTCGGCGACCTCCTCCAGCGTCGAGCGGAACGCCTCGACGATCTGGTGCGGCAGGTGCCGGACGAAGCCGACCGTGTCGGAGAGGGTGTAGAGCCGACCGTCCGAGGCGGTGGCCTTTCGGGTCGTCGGGTCCAGCGTGGCGAACAGCGCGTTCTCCACCAGCACTCCTGCGCCGGTCAGCCGGTTGAGCAGGCTGGACTTGCCGGCGTTGGTGTAGCCGGCGATGGCGACCGCGGGAACGGCGTTGCGGGAGCGGCGGGCGCGCTTGGTCACGCGTACCGTCTTCATGCTCTTGATCTCGCGGCGCAGCCGGGAGATGCGGTGACGGATGCGCCGCCGGTCGGTCTCCAGCTTGGTCTCACCGGGACCACGGACACCCACACCGCCGCCGGCGCCGCCGCCCCGGCCGGAACCACCGGTCTGCCGGGAGAGCGTCTCACCCCAACCGCGGAGTCGGGGCAGCAGGTATTCGAGCTGGGCCAGCTCGACCTGCGCCTTACCTTCCTTGCTCTTGGCGTGCTGGGCGAAGATGTCGAGGATCAGCGCCGTCCGGTCGACAACCTTGACCTTGGTGCGCTGCTCCAGGTTGCGCAGCTGCGACGGGGACAACTCACCGTCACAGATGACGGTGTCGGCGCCGGTGGAGAGGACCACCGCGCCCAGGTCGTCGACCTTGCCGCGGCCGATGTACGTGGCCGGGTCGGGTCGCGTCCGCCGCTGGATGAGCCCTTCGAGCACCTGCGAACCGGCGGTCTCGGCCAGCGCGGCCAGCTCGGTCAGGGAATTCTCCGCGTCGGTGACTGTGCCTTCGGTCCAGACGCCCACCAGGACGACCCGCTCCAGCCGCAGCTGGCGGTATTCCACCTCGGTGACGTCGGTGAGCTCGGTTGACAGGCCCGGGACGCGTCGGAGGGACTGCCGCTCCGACAGCTCCATCTCGCCGGTGGTGACGTCGTCGAGCTCGTCCTCGACGGGGACAAAGCTCTCCTGGTCTCGCAAGCGGTTCTCCTGTCCGTTTTGATAAGTAGAACGTAATCCTGACATGACACAACGCCGAACGCACCTGCTATATGCCCATGGTGAAGGTCGCCAAAAGTGGGGGCGAATGCTGGTCGGCACCGACAACCCGGTAGAAATGCGGGCGGCGGCCGAGCGGCCGCACAGCCGTTACGGAGGGATCCCGTGGCCATCACCCGACTGCCCAGCGCCGGATTTTCGATCACCATCCGGATCGCCGTGACCGCGGACGCGTCCTCGATCGGCCGGCTCACCACCTCGGTCGGCGAGGCCGGGGCGATCGTCACGGCGCTGGACGTGGTGGACTCGGACCCGAACAGCGTCATCGTCGACCTGACCTGCGACACCGCCGACGCCGGTCACGCCGACCAGGTGGTCGAGGCGCTGACCGCGCTGGACGGCGTGGACGTGCGCAAGGTGTCGGACCGGACGTTCCTGCTGCACCTGGGCGGCAAGATCGAGGTGACCTCGAAGGTCGCGCTGCGCAACCGCGACGAGCTGTCCCGCGCGTACACGCCGGGGGTGGCCCGGGTCTGCATGGCGATCGCCGAGAACCCGGCCGACGCCCGGCGACTGACCATCAAGCGCAACACCGTCGCGGTGGTCAGCGACGGCTCGGCGGTGCTCGGCCTGGGCAACCTCGGCCCGGCCGCGTCGCTGCCGGTGATGGAGGGCAAGGCGGCGCTGTTCAAGCGCTTCGGCGGGGTGGACGCCTGGCCGGTGGTGCTGGACACCCAGGACACCGACGAGATCGTGCAGATCGTCAAGGCGATCGCGCCGGCGTACGGCGGCATCAACCTGGAGGACATCGCCGCGCCGCGCTGCTTCGAGATCGAGGCCCGGCTGCGCGAGGCGCTGGACATCCCGGTCTTCCACGACGACCAGCACGGCACCGCGATCTGCGTGCTGGCCGCGCTGACCAACGCGCTGCGGGTGGTGGGCAAGCGGCTGGAGGACGTCCGGGTGGTCGTCTCCGGAGCCGGCGCGGCCGGCACCGCGATCATGAAGCTGCTGCTGCGCCAGGGCGTCGGCGACATCATCGCGTACGACCGGGAGGGTGCCCTGCACCGTGGGCTGACCGGGCTCAACTCGGCCTGGCAGTGGCTGGCGGAGAACACCAACAAGGAGAACTACTCCGGCGACCTGCCCGGCGCGATCCGGGGCGCCGACGTGTTCATCGGGGTCAGCGCGCCGAACCTGCTCACCGGCGAGGACATCGCGCAGATGGCCAAGGACTCGATCGTCTTCGCCCTCGCGAACCCGGACCCGGAGGTCGACCCCCGGGAGGCGCGCAAGCACGCCGCGGTGGTCGCCACCGGCCGCTCGGACCAGCCGAACCAGATCAACAACGTGCTCGCGTTCCCCGGAGTGTTCCGCGGCATGCTGGATGCGCACGCCGAGGAGTTCACCGAGGAGATGGCCATCGCGGCGGCCCAGGCCATCGCGGACGTGGTCGGCGAAGACAAGATCAACCCGACGGTGATCGTGCCGAGCGTCTTCGACTCCCGGGTCGCCCCGGCGGTCGCCGCCGCCGTCCGCGCCGCCGCGCACAACCCCAGCCCGCTCCCGGCCGCCGACCCCGGCCCGGCCGACCTCCCCGAGATCGCGGCAAACGCCAGCGCAACCCCCTAACAGGAACCACCCCCACCCCAGCCCACCCCACTCCGTCGATCATGAAGTTGTTGCCACGACACGCCGAGGAGGCTGGCAATAACTTCATGATCGACGCGGTGCCCCAAGGGGGCGACCGTGCTCCCGACGGGGTGGCGGGGCGGGGCGGGTTTGGTTTAGGGGTGCAGGGCGGTGGGGTTGATCTCGCCGGTGGCTACCAGGACGGCGGGGCCGGAGAGCCAGCACGAGTTTTCGGTGACGGTCACCGTGAGGCGGCCGCCGGGCACGTCCACGGCCACCACGCCGGTGTCCCGGCCGGCGTCGCGCAGGGCCACCGCGCCCACCGCGCAGGCACCCGTGCCGCAGGAGAGGGTCTCGGCGCTGCCGCGCTCGTACACCCGCATCAGGGTGTGCCCGTCGGTGCCGTCGACCGGGTCGCCCGCCACGATGAACTCGACGTTCACCCCGTTCGGGAAGACCTCCCTGTCGAACCCGGGCGCGACCGTCAGGTCCAGCTCCGACAACTCCACGCCGGCCGGCAGGACACAGACCAGGTGCGGGTTGCCGACGTCCACCACCGCGCCGGTCAGGGTCAGCCCGCCGAGGGTGGCGGCGGAACTGTCGTACACCCGGGGTCGGCGCATCTCGACGGACACGGCGTCGCCCTCGACCAGGGCGCGCACGACGCCGGCCCGGGTGGCCACCGGCAGCGCCGCGCCCGCGGGCGTGGCCAGGCCGGTGTCGAGCAGGTAGCGCACGAAGACCCGGGAGCCGTTGCCGCACATCTCGGCGAACGAGCCGTCGGCGTTCCAGTAGTCCATGAACCACTCGGCCTCGCCGGCCTGACCTGCGCCGTCCGGATGCTTGGCCGCGCGGACCACCCGTAGTACGCCGTCCGCGCCGACGCCCCGACGCCGGTCGCAGAGCGCCGCGACCAGCTCCGGGGTCAGGTCGAGCTGACCGTCCGGGTCGGGAAGGAGGACGAAGTCGTTGCCGGTGCCGTGGCCCTTGGTGAACTCCACGCCCCCATTATCGCGTCTCGGCCGGCACCAGGCGCAGGGCGGCCCCGATCAGGTCCGGGGTCGCCGAGTCCAGCCAGTTGATCCGCGGGTCGCGCCGGAACCAGGACCGCTGCCGGCGGACGAAACGCCGGGTGGCCCGGACCGTCTCGTCGTGCGCCTGCGCCTCGGTCAACTCGCCGGCCAACATGCGCAGCACCTGCTGGTAGCCGAGCGCCCGGCTCGCCGTGCGCCCCTCGGGCAGCCCGCGCCCGACCAGCTCACGGGTCTCGGACACCAGGCCGTCGGCCCACATCCGGTCCACCCGCACCGCGATCCGCTCGTCCAACAGCCCGGTGTCCAGGTCGACGCCGAGCTGCACCGACGGGTAGTACGGCGTGGGCTGCGGCAGCGAGGCGGCGAACGGCGCGCCGGTCAACTCGATCACCTCCAGGGCCCGCACGATCCGACGCCCGTTGGCCGGCAGGATGCTCTCGGCGGCGGCCGGGTCGGCGGCGCGCAGCCGCGCGTACAGCGGGGCCGGGCCGACCTCGGCCAACTCCCGTTCCAGCCGCTCCCGCAGCGCCGCGTCGGTGCCCGGAAACTCGAAGCGCTCCAGCACCGCCCGCACGTACAGCCCGGAGCCACCGACGAGCAGCGGCACCCGCCCCCGGGACAGGATGTCGTCCACCGCCGCGCGCGCCAGCCGCTGGTACTCCGCGACGCTCGCCGGCTCGGTGACCTCCCAGATGTCCAGCAGGTGATGCGGCACACCGTCGCGCTCGGCGACCGTCAGCTTGGCGGTGCCGATGTCCATGCCCCGGTAGAGCTGCATCGAGTCGGCGTTGACCACCTCGCCGTCCAGGGCGTGCGCCAACGCGATGCTCAGCGCCGACTTGCCGGCCGCCGTCGGGCCGACCACCGCGACGACCGTGCCGCTGGTCACGCCCGCTCCCAGGACGCCACGAAGTAGGCCACACCGTAGGGGACGGAGTCGTGCAGCAACTCGCCGCGCCACGCTGGACCGGCCGCGCGGGCCGCGCCGGCCAGCACCTGCCAGGGGGCGCGACCGGCGGCCTTCAGCTCCGCCGACACCACCGGGTCGAGGTCGAGCAGGGCGTCCAGGTCCGCGTCGGCCAGCGCCGCGGCAACCCCCTGGTCGTACGGGAGGGCACGCGCGTCGTCGTACCCGGGTGCCTTCTCTCCCCGGCAGGCCGACCCGTCTCCCAGCACCAGCGCCGCCACCCGGTCACCCGCGGCGTCGACCTGCTCGGCGAGCGCGGCCAGCTCGGCCGGGCCGGCGTCGGCGGCCACCTGCACGGCGGTCACCGGAACCCGGGGGTCGTGGCGGGCCAGCAGCCACGCGCCGATGGTCAGGCTCAACGGCAGCACCGCGCCCCGGTCGGGCTGGCCGGACACCAGCGGCACGTCCAGGTCGACGCCCCAGGGCTGGAGGGACCCGGTCGCCGGGGTGCGGATCGGGCCGGTCACCGGGCCGGTGCCCAGCAGCACCACGATGTCCGGATCGGTGGCCAACAGCCGGCGTACGGCGGTGTCACAGGCCGCCCGCAGATCGTCCAGCTCGGGGGCCGCTGACCCGGCCACTTCGGGCACGAGCAGGGGCGGATGCGGGCAGACGGCGGCGGCGAGCAGTGGCACCCGTTCACCGTAGCGGGAATCCCCGGTGCGTCTCCGAGCCGATCCGGTCATTCGGCCACTAGGACACCGTATGGTCACGGTCGGCGATAGGCGCTCGACGCGGACCGGGTCGGACCTGTGACAATGCCGGAAGCAACTTGGCTGCGCCGTGGCGGCGACGGGGGATCGATCCCTCGACGC
Organism: Micromonospora sp. DH14; assembly: GCF_029809455.1. NCBI lineage: Bacteria > Bacillati > Actinomycetota > Actinomycetes > Micromonosporales > Micromonosporaceae > Micromonospora > Micromonospora sp. DH14. The sequence continues at coordinate 77,268 of NZ_JARVKT010000030.1, forward strand.
CGGGAGAACGAGGATGGGCACATGAGCGACTGGACTGCCTTCGGACGGGTGGACGCGGACGGCACCGTGTACGTCAAGACCACCGAGGGCGAGCGGGTGGTCGGATCCTGGCAGGCGGGAGCACCGGAGGAGGGCCTGGCACACTTCGCACGTCGCTTCGCCGACCTGGTGACCGAGGTGGATCTGACCGAGGCGCGGCTCAAGTCGGGTGCGGCGGACGCCGGGCACTCGCTGAGCACGATCCGGCGGATCCGCGCGACGCTGCCCGAGGCCAACGTGGTCGGCGACATCGACGCGCTGGCCGCACGCCTGGACAAGCTGGCGACGTTCGCCGAGGAGAAGGCCGGCGAGGCGCGTGCCGCCCGGGACGCCGCGCGCGTCGAGGCCCTGGCCCGCAAGACCGCCCTGGTCGAGGAGGCCGAGAAGCTGGCCGCCGAGTCCACCGGTTGGAAGACCGCCGGGGACCGGCTCAAGGAGATCCTCGACGAGTGGAAGACCATCCGTGGGGTCGACAAGAAGGCCGACGGTGAGCTGTGGAAGCGGTTCGCCGCCGCCCGGGACGGCTTCACCCGCCGCCGTGGCGCCCACTTCGCCTCCCTGGACTCGCAGCGCAAGCAGGCGCAGACCGTCAAGGAGGAGCTGGTCGCCGAAGCGGAGAAGCTTCAGGACTCCACCGACTGGGCCGCCACGGCAAACCAGCTCAAGGACCTGATGACCCAGTGGAAGGCCGCTCCGCGCGCCTCCAAGGAGGCCGAGCAGAAGCTCTGGGAACGGTTCCGGGGAGCGCAGGACGCCTTCTTCAGCCGGCGTAGTGAGGTCTTCTCCGCCCGCGACAACGAGCAGCGCGGCAACCTGGAGCGCAAGCAGGCCCTGCTCGCCGAGGCCGAGGCGTTGGACATCGACGCCGACCCGAAGGGCGCCCAGGCCAAGCTGCGGGAGGTCCAGGCCCAGTGGCACGAGGCCGGTCGGGTGCCCCGCGAGGCGGCCGCCGGGCTGGAGCGGCGTCTGCGCGCCATCGACGACAAGGTCCGTGACGTGATGGACTCGGCGTGGCGTCGCACCACCAAGGAGGACAACCCGCTGCTCGCCCAGATGCGGGCGCAGGTGGCGGAGGCCGAGGACCGGCTGGCCCGGGCGCAGAGCGCCGGGGACGCGCGCCGGATCAAGGAGGCCGAGCAGGCCCTCGCCTCCAAGCGGCAGTTCCTGCAACTCGCCGAGCAGGCCGGCTGAGCTGACGACGTCCGGAGCCCCCCGGTCCCTCTCGGGACCGGGGGGCTCCCGCGTGTCCAACCCACACCCGACCGCGCCGCCGGGGCCAAGATCCGCGCAAGTTCAGGGATGTTGCTGCCTCCGGCGACCGGTAGACAGCAACATCCCTGATGTTGCGCGGATCTTGCCGAAAGGCGGGACCGCGGGGACGGGCGGGCGGCGCCGGGACGGCGCGGGCGGGGGCGAGGGC
>NZ_JARVKT010000031.1:0-77535 GCF_029809455.1 Micromonospora sp. DH14
AAGAAGGCCTCACCAAGAAAGAGATCATCCGCTGCCTCAAGCGATACGTCGCCCGCGAGGTCTACGAGGCCCTCACCAACCCCGCCCAACCCCCACCGACCACACCTTGACATCCATAGGAGCATCCACCCACCCCCAACTCGTCGATCATGAAGTTGTGGCCATGACACGCCGTGGCGCATGGCGATAACTTCATGATCGACGGGGTTCGGTGGATGGGGAGGTAGGGGAGATGGACTCGCGGGTTGCGGTTGTCAGTGGGGGCGGGACCGGGATCGGGGCGGCGGTTGCGGGGGCGTTGGCCCGGGACGGGTACGACGTGCTGATCGTTGGGCGGCGGACGGACGTGTTGGCGGATGCCGCTGCGCGGATCGCCGCCGAATGTGGTCGGCCGGACGCTGTCACCGCCGTGACCGCTGACCTGACCGACCCGGAGCAGCTGGACGGGGTCCTGGCGGCGGTCGACGGTCGGCCGGTCGACGTGGTGGTCAACAACGCTGGCGGCTACCTGAGCGGGGACACCGGCACGTTGGCCGGGACGGCCGCGTACTGGCGGGCCAACCTGGACGCCAACGTGCTCACCGCGGTGCTGCTGACCGAGGCGCTGCGCCCGGCCCTGCGTCGACCCGGCGGGCGGGTGATCCTGGTCAGCTCCATCTCCGCGCAGCGGGGCGGCGGTGGGCCGTACTCGGCGGCGAAGGCGGCCCTGCACGGCTGGGCGTACGACCTGGCGGCGCAGCTCGGTCCGGAGCAGATCACCGTCAACGTGGTCAGCCCCGGCTACGTCGCCGAGACCGAGTTCTTCGGTGACCGGATGACCGCCGAGGGGCACGCGAAGCGGGTGGCGGCGACCCTGGTCGGGCGGGCCGGGCTGCCGGACGACATCGCCGAAGCGGTCCGCTATCTCGCCAGCCCGGCGGCCGGTTTCGTCACGGGTCAGGTCCTGGGCGTGAACGGCGGCTCGGTCCTCGGCCGCTGACCGGGCCCACCCCTGTTGATCAAGAGAATTGCGTCAGGATCCAGCCCGGGAATGACGCAAACCTCTTGATCAACAGGGGGATGACGGACGGCGCTGGTAGAAATGCCGGGTGGAGACAGCAGAGCGGGCAGCGGTACGGGAGCGGGCCGAGGCGGTGCTGCGCCGGCTGGCCGGTGACCACGCCCGGTTGCGCGAGGATCAGTGGCGCGCCATCGAGGCACTGGTCGTCGACCGGCGACGGGTGCTGTGCGTCCAGCGGACCGGCTGGGGCAAGTCCGCTGTCTACTTCGTGGCCACCGCCCTGCTCCGGGACCGCGAGCACGGCGACCAGGCCGGGCCGACGGTCATCGTCTCGCCGCTGCTGGCCCTGATGCGCAACCAGGTCGAGGCGGCCGCCCGGGCCGGCATCCGGGCCCGCACGATCAACTCGGCGAACCTCGACGAGTGGGACGAGATCACCGCCGAGATCCAGACCGGCGCGGTGGACGTGCTGCTGATCAGCCCGGAACGGCTCAACAACCCGGACTTCCGCGACGGCGTCCTGCCGAAGTTGGCCGCCACCACCGGCCTGCTGGTGGTCGACGAGGCGCACTGCGTCTCCGACTGGGGGCACGACTTCCGGCCCGACTACCGGCGGCTGCGGACGTTCCTCGCCGAGCTGCCCGACCGCACCCCCGTGCTGGCGACCACCGCCACCGCCAACGCCCGGGTCACCCAGGACGTGGCCGAGCAGTTGGGTGACGCCCTCATCCTGCGCGGCACGCTCGACCGCGAGTCGCTGCGCCTCGGGGTGCTCGACCTGCCCAGCCCCGCACACCGGCTGGCCTGGCTCGCCGACCACCTGGACCAGCTCCCCGGCTCGGGCATCATCTACACGCTGACAGTGGCGGCAGCGGGGGAGACCGCCGAGTTCCTGCGCTCTCGGGGCTACCCGGTCGCCTCCTACAGCGGGCAGTCCGACGACGCCGACCGGCGGGCCGCCGAACAGGACCTGCTCGACAACAAGATCAAGGCGTTGGTGGCGACCAGCGCCCTCGGCATGGGCTTCGACAAGCCCGACCTGGGGTTCGTCGTCCACCTCGGCGCACCACCCTCGCCCATCGCGTACTACCAGCAGGTCGGCCGCGCCGGCCGCGCCGTCGAGCACGCCGAGGTGCTGCTGCTGCCCGGCGTCGAGGACGCCGCCATCTGGCGCTACTTCGCCTCGCTGGCGTTCCCACCGGAGCAGCAGGTCCGCGCCGTGCTGGCCGCCCTGCACACCGACCGTCCGCTCTCCACCCAGGCCCTCGAACCCCTCGTCGACCTGCGCCGGGCCCGGCTGGAGCTGATGCTCAAGGTGCTCGACGTGGACGGCGCGGTCCGCCGGGTGCGCGGTGGGTGGCTCGCCACCGGCGAGCCGTGGGTCTACGACGAGGCCCGGTTGCGCCGCGTCGCCGAGGCGCGCACCGTCGAGCAACAGGCCATGCGGGAGTACGCGACCACGTCCGACTGCCGGATGAGGTATCTACGGGAACGCCTGGACGACACCGGGGCGGTCGACTGCGGCCGGTGCGACAGGTGCGCCGACCCCCTCTTCGCCGCCGACGTGTCGACGGCCGCGCTCGCCGCCGCGCAGACCTTCCTGGGCCGCCCCGGTGTGGAGATCGCCCCGAAGAAGCTCTGGCCGACCGGGCTCGACGCGGTCGGCGTACCCCTCAAGGGCCGCATCGCCCCCGCCGAGCAGGCGCTGCCGGGCCGGGCCGTCGGGCGCCTCTCCGACCTGGGCTGGGGTGGTCGGCTGCGTGACCTCGTCGGCCCGGACGCACCTGACACGCCGGTGCCCGACGACGTGGCCGGCGCGGTGGTGGAGGTGCTGAAGGCGTGGGCGCACGGCGACGACCCGTGGCCCCGCCGGCCGGTGGCGGTGGTAGCCGTCGGTTCCCGGCGGCGGCCCCGGCTGCTCGGCTCGCTCGCCGAACGGATCGCCACCGTGGGTCGGCTGCCGCTGCTCGGCGAGGTCACCACGGCCGGCCCCGGCGGCCCGGCCGGGCCGCGCGGCAACAGCGCCCAACGGGTACGCGCGCTGCACGACACCTTCACCGTGCCGACCGACCTGGCCGACGCGCTGGCCGGGCTGGACGGCCCGGTGCTGCTCGTCGACGACCTGATCGACTCGGGCTGGACGATGACCTTGGTGGCCCGTGCGCTGCGCCGGGCCGGCGCGACCGACGTGCTCCCGCTCGCCCTCGCCGTGGCCGGCTGACCCCGCAGCCGCAGCCGCAGCCGCAGCCGCAGCCGCAGCCGCAGCCGCAGCCGTCGCCGCTGTTGCTGTCGTCGTCGCCGCTGTCGCTGTCGCTGTCGGTGTCGGTGCCGGTGCCGGTGCCGGCAGGCGGCGGCGCGGGGTCGGTGGCGCAGCTCCGCTCGGTCGGGCGGCGGAAAGTTCCCGGGCGCCGGTGAATGCGACAGTCGCCACGCCGTCCGGGCGTCGGCCTGGCCCCGCCGCCGGCGGCGGTAACGTGGGCAGCATGACCGACCAGCAGCCCGTCACCCACGGCGTCGACGCCGTCATTGACGTGACCGCCGGCCACCCGCTGGGCGCTGGCGGTGCCTGAGCAGCTCTCCGCGGTGCCGGTCCCGGACCAGGTGTCTGCGGCTCCGGTCGTCGACGAGGTTCCCGCCGGGCCGGACCGGAGCACTCTCCGGCTGGCGCTGGTGGTTGGCGGGCTGGTGCTCGCGGTGCTGCTCGGCTTCGGCCTCGGCCGGCTCAACACCACCGGTGCCGCCACCGGCAGCCCCTCGCTGGCGGCCGAGCACACCGATCCGCCGGGCGTCGCGCCGCACAACCACGGCTCCGCCACGGCCGCCGATCAGGGCGCGGCCACCGAGGCGGGTGGTCTGGGGGTCAGCTCGGCCGGGCTCACCCTGGCGCCCCTGGGCACCGAGTTCGCGGCGGGTCGCGCCGGTCAGCTGCGCTTCCAGGTGCGCGACGCGCAACGTCGGCCGGTCACCCGGTTCGCCATCGTGCACGACAAGCCGATGCACCTCATCGTCGTCCGGCGGGACCTGACCGGTTACCAGCACCTGCACCCGACAATGGCGGCGGACGGCACCTGGTCGGTGCCGTTGACCCTTCCGCAGCCCGGGGTCTGGCGGGCGTACGCCGACTTCACAGTGGTTGCCGACGACGGCGCGCAGACCGCGGTGACCCTCGGCACGGACCTGGTCGCGCCCGGCGACTACCGACCCCGTCCACTGCCGGGGCCGGCCACCTCGACGACGGTGGACGGCTTCACCGTGGGCTTCCAGGGCACCCCGCAGCCCGGGACGACAGTGCCGCTGACCTTCCGCGTCGACGGGGCCGGTGGTGCCGCCGCGCTGCAGCGGTATCTCGGGGCGTACGGGCACCTGGTGGCGTTGCGCGAGGGCGATCTCGGCTACCTGCACGTGCACCCGGAGACCGAGCTGGTGGACGGTCAGATCAAGTTCTGGCTGACCATTCCCGGCCCGGGCCGCTACCGCCTCTACCTCGACTTCCAGGTGAACGCCGAAGTCCAAACCGCCGAATTCACCTTAACCATCCCCTAACCACCCACCCCACCCTCGCCCCTTCGGCGTTGATCATGAAGTTATCGCCCCGACACGCCGCGCCGGGAGGCAATAACTTCATGATCAACCGCCCTCGGGGGGCGAGGGGGGAAGGGGTGGGTGGCGGTTAGGGGGTTAGCCGGCTCGGCGGATGGGGCGGCGGGCCAGGTAGCGGAGCAGGTCGCGGATGTGGTGCTTCTCCTCGGCGGGGACCGTCGGGTCGGCCAGCCGGTCGAGGATGGCCCGGACGTCGGCCTCGACCGGGCCGTCGTCGTGGCGTCGGCGGGGTGCGGGGCCGGCGTCGGGCAGCCCGAGCGCGCGGAACGCGGCGGCGACCGGCAGATCCAGGGCGGCGCAGAAGCCGCGCACCTTGGCCAACTCGGGATAGTCCTGCCAGTCACCGGCCAGCCAGCGGAACACTGTGGAGCGCCCCACGCCCGTGTGCGAGGCAAGGTCAGTCACGGTCCAGCCACGTTCGTCACGAGCGTCATCGATAGCGCGCCGGACGAAGCGGGCGAAGGCCATCTGCGGTGATACCTCGGCTGATCCCATCCCTGTGTGTCTTCCCCCTCCCGCCGGAGCACCGGGACGATGCGCCTTCCGAGGGTAGTACGCCCACAGCCGGAAACAATTGACTGACCGCACAAACTGTCCCGTGGATGAGACTTTTCTCTGCAAGCGGGTGTGCAGAACGAAAATTGCATCCAGCGATCATCATCGCTCTTCGTTTAAGCTCGGTCCCCGCCCCGACATGGGTCTTTGCCTGCCGCGTCCGACCGGACCACCGCCGAGGAGCACCATGGCCGAACCGAGTCGCCCCCAGCCGTACCAGCCTGGTGCGGTGAGCCTCTTCTTCGTCGCCAAGGCCGGCGTCTTCGCGGCCGCGTTCTGGATCTGGTTGCTGGTCCTGGTGCTCCGCACCGACTCGGCGACCGGTCTGCAGGTGCTGGCCGCGACCGGCACCATCACCACCACGCTGGTCGCGGTAGTGCTCGGCGCCCGGATGGCGTTGCAACATAACGCCGCCGTCCGGCACGCCGAGGTGAAGAAGCTGCTGGTGGACATCTCCTGGAACGCCTTCGCGGCAGCCGGCAACGCCGAGGCCGGCGGGGGCAAGGTCGTACCATTCCCGATCGCGCCAGGCGACGGGGAGCGGGCCGCCCAACGGCCCGGCGTCGACCGGGTTTCGGTCCACGACCGTGGTGCCGGCGAGCGTAACGGTGGCCGGGACCGTCGGCGTTAGCGAGCCGGGCCGGCGTTAGGAGGCGGACGCCTCGTCGGCGGCCAGCAGGGTCTCCAGTCGGGGGACGATCTGCCACTGGTCCACCAGCTCGCGGTACTCCGCGCGCTGCGCCCCGGTCGCCCCGGCACCGGTACGGCGTGCGCGGATCAGCAGGTTGCGGGGCGTGTGCTGAGAGTCCACGAACTCCACCACCTCGGTCCGGTACCCGTGCAGCCGCAGCTGCCCGGCGCGCAGGGCGTCGGTGAGCACGTCGGCGAACCGCTCGCGCAGGATGCCCTGCCGGGTCAGCAGCTCGTACGGGGCCGGGGCGGGGTGGGCGCGCAGCTGCTTCGCCAGATCGTGGTGGCAGCACGGCGCGGCCAGCACCCAACGGGCCTCCCAGCGCACCGCGCGGGCCAACGCCTCGTCGGTGGCGGTGTCACAGGCGTGCAGTGCCAGCACCAGGTCGGGGGCGGGGTCGACGACGGCGTCGGCGATCGTCCCGGCCACGAAGCTGACCTGGTCGGCCCAGCCGAGCCGCTGCGCCAACTCGGTGTTGCGCCGCCGCTGGTCCTCGCGGACGTCCACACCGACCAGCTGGACGTCGAGCCCGCGACCCGTCAGGTACCGGTACGCGGCGAACGTCAGGTAGGCGTTGCCGCAGCCCAGATCGACCACCCGTAGCGGACCGGTCAGGTCGTCGGGCAGGGTCGCGGCCAGGGCCCGCAGGAACGCGTCCACCTGACGGCGCTTGGCCGCCGAACCGCCGATCTCGGCGAAGATGGGGTCACCGGGGTCGAGCAGGTATTCCTTCGTCCGGTCGTTTCCGGTCGGCTTCGTCGCCGGGCGGGACGTCGCCGCCCGGTGCACCTGCGCTTCGCCGGACTTGGTCACCCGCAGCTGGAGGGTCGCGTCGGCCGTCTCGACGTGCCAGTTGCCGAACGGCTCGGCCAGCAGTTCGTCGACCGCCGCGGCGGCCTCCGGACCGGAGGCGATGTTGCGGGTGTACGGGCGAGCGCCGTCGGACGTGGTGATCTGGATCCGGGGCCCGGCCTTCAGCGTCACCGGCCGCAGCTCGGCCCGCTCGACGGTGGGGCGACGTCCGCGGCGGCGACCGGCGGCGACCGCCCGGGTCAGCGCGGGGTCGAGCAGCAGCGCCCGAACCTCGGTCAGGGCGGCGTCCAGTGGTTGCGGCATCGTTCCAGCTTCAGCAGGCGGGGTGGGAGACGGGAACATCCCCCACGCCGCGCGAGGCGGTGCGGGGGATGTCAGGTGTGGCTGGTGGTCAGTCGGCGGTCGCCTCGGCCGGCGTACCCGCACCGGAACCGCCACCACGGCGGCGTCGGCGGCGGCGCGGCTTCGACGGCTCACCGTCGGACGCGGTGGTCGGCTCGGCGGAGCCGGAGTCGGCGGAGATCACCGCGGTGGTCTCGCCCGCGACCACCTCGCCGGCGCGGCGGCGACGCCGGCGGCGGGGGGTACGGGTGCCTTCCTCGGCGGCGTCGGCAGCGGGTGCGTCGGCGGCGGCCGGCGTGCCGGCGTCGGAGCGGTCGCGGCGGCCGTCGCCCCGACCACGACGTTCGCCGCGACCCTCGCCACGGCTCTCACCGCGTCGGGAGCCTCGGCCGCCGCTGTCGCCCCGGCGGGAGCGGGTCGTCCCACCCAGGTCCTCTTCGATCTCGGCGGACAGCCCGGCCCGGGTGCGCTCGGCCGTGGGCAGCGTGCCGCTGACCTCGGTGGAGATGTGCAGGTCGGTGTAGAGGTGCGGCGACGTGTGGTACGTCTCCGGCGGCTCCGGCATCTCCAGACCGAGGGTCTTGTCGATGATCCGCCAGCGCGGCATGTCGTCCCAGTCGACGAAGGTCACCGCGACACCCGTCGCGCCGGCCCGGCCGGTACGACCGATCCGGTGGGTGTAGGTGTCCTGGTCTTCCGGGCAGTCGTAGTTGATGACGTGGGTGACGCCGGTGACGTCCAACCCACGGGCCGCCACGTCGGTGGCGACCAGGATGTCGATCTTGCCGGCCCGGAAGGCCCGCAGGGCCCGCTCGCGGGCGCCCTGGCCGAGGTCACCGTGGACCGCGGCGACCGCGAACCCACGGAAGTCGAGGTCCTCGGCGACCCGGTCGGCGGCCCGCTTGGTACGCGTGAAGATCATGGTCAACCCACGCCCCTCCGCCTGGAGGATGCGCGCCACCACCTCGACCTTGTTCATCGAGTGGGTGCGGTAGACCAACTGCTGGGTCTGCGGCGACGGGCCGGTCTCGGCGGTGTGCCCGGCGTGGATCGTCATCGGCTGGCGCAGGAAACGCCGCGACAGGGTGACGATCGGGTCCGGCATGGTGGCCGAGAAGAGCATCGTCTGCCGGTCTTCCGGAAGCATCGCCAGGATCTTCTCGACGTCGTCGAGGAAGCCCAGGTCGAGCATCCGGTCGGCCTCGTCGAGGACGAGCGCGCGCACCCGGTCCAACCGGAGGTGCTTCTGCTTCTGCAGGTCCATCAGTCGCCCGGGGGTGCCGACCAGAATCTCGACACCCTTGCGCAGCGCGTCGATCTGCGGCTCGTACGCCACGCCACCGTAGATCGGCAGCACCCGGACGCCGCGCGTCCGGCCAGCGGCGGCCAGGTCCTTGGCGACCTGGATGCCCAGCTCACGGGTGGGGACGACAACCAGCGCCTGCGGGACGCCGTCGCCACCCTCGCTCGGGGCGAAGACCCGCTCCAGCAGCGGGACGCCGAAGCCGAGGGTCTTGCCGGTGCCGGTGGGTGCCTGACCGATCAGGTCGACGCCGCGCAGCGCGATCGGGATCGCGTACTCCTGGATGGCGAAGGCGCGGGTGATGCCGGCCGAGGCCAGCGCCTCGACCGTCTCGGCGCGGGCGCCGAGTGCGGCGAACGTGGGGGCCTCCGGTCGGACCGGGGCGGTGGGGGCCAGTTCCTGGCCGTCCAGCAAATCTTGGGTCAGGTCGCTCATGTGGATGTGGGGGTGCCCTCTCGTGGGTGCGCCCGTCCTGTCCTCAGGGCGCGTTCGGTATGACGCGGGCCACACGGTCGGCGGCAGATTGCCGAGCTGGACCGGGCCGCACGCGCGCCGCAGGCTGAGCTTCGATCAGATCGGCGCCCACGGCAACTGCTCCATGCTACCTGAACAGGCATGCCTGCGTCCCGATTCCCAGTCGGCCATCCGCCACGCGGGGCAAGTGAATGTGACCCACCCCACACCTGCCCCCGCCCCGTCCCCGCCCCCGCCTGCGTCGATCATGGAGTTGTGCTGGTGGACAAAACGCCTGGACGACCCTCGTTCGGGCACCACAGCTCCATGATCGGCCAGGGCGGCGCGGAGGGCGGCCACACGATAGCCTGCCGCTCGTGTCCGCCTCCGCCGTCGTCGATCTTCTGGGTCTCGTCGCCTTCGGCGAGCTGCTGGCCTTCGAGCGGATGGCCGGCGACGCCCGCCTCGCTCCCGACCTGCGCCGCCGGGCCGCGCTGAACGAGATGGCCGCTGCCGAGATCGCCAACTACCGACGCCTCGCCGACCGGCTCACCGAACTGGGCGTATCGCCGGAGGACGCGATGGCGCCCTATGTCGAGCCGGTGCAGGCGTACCACGACTCGACCGAGCCGCGGGACTGGGCGGAAGTGGTCACCAAGGCGTACGTCGGTGACGCGATCACCGACGACTTCGTCCGCGAGATCGCCGACGCGCTGGCGGAACCGGACCGGGCGTTGGTGCTGGACGTCCTGCACGACTTCCGGTACGCGGACTTCGCCGCGGCGGAGATCAGGATGGCCGTCGCCGACGACCCTCGGGTGGCCGGTCGGCTCTCGATGTGGGCCCGGCGGCTGGTCGGAGAGGCGTTGTCCCAGGCCGGCCGGGTCGCCGCCGAGCGGGCCACGCTCACCGCGCTGATCGCGCGGGACGGCCGGGTCGACGTGCCGGGGCTGTTCGGCAGGCTCACCGCCGCGCACACCGCACGGATGACCGCCGCCGGGTTGAACAACTGACCGGTCGACCGCTCGGCGCACGCCTGAGCGTCGGTTGGTCGGAGTCGGTGCCGGCCTGCGGCAGGTGGGCCGGACGCCGACCTGCCGCGATGGCCGGACCGGTCAGCGGACGGTGAACCCGACCGCCCGGGGCGACGCCTCGGCGATCTCGACGTAGGCGACCTTCTCGACGGGAACGATGACCCGCCGGCCCTTCTCGTCGGTCAGGGAGAGCGTGCCGCCGTTGCCGGCGAAGGCGTCGGTCACGATCTGCTCGATCTCGGCCGGCGACTGCGCGCTGTCCAGAACCAGCTCGCGCGGCGCGTACTGCACGCCGATCTTGACCTCCACTGTGCCTCCTCAACTGGGGCGAAAGAACCGCCCTGCGAAGGCTATCCGATCACGGGGTCGACGGTCAGGCTGACTCACCTTGCAGCGGGAAGCTCGCGATGCCCCGCCACGACAGCGCGGCCACCAACGCCTCGGCCTCGGCCTTCGGCACCTGCCGCCCGCCGGCCAGCCAGAACTGCGCGGCCGTCTCCGCGGCCCCGACCAGCCCGGAGGCGAGCAACTCGGCGTGGGCCCGGCTCACCCCGGTGTCGGAGATGATGGTGTCGGTGATCGCCGCGATGCAGCCCTGCTCGACCCGCTCCACCCGCTGCCGCACCGCCGGGTCGTTACGCAGATCCGACTCGAAGACGAGCCGGAACGCCTCGCTCTCGTGGTCGACGAAGTCGAAGTACGCCCGCACCGACGCGCTGACCCGCTCCTTGTTGTCGCTGGTGCCGCGCATCGCTTCCTGCACCTGAGCGACGATGGCGTCACAGTGCGTGTCGAGCAGTGCCAGGTAGAGATCCATCTTTCCGGGAAAGTGTTGGTAGAGCACCGGCTTCGAGACCCCGGCCCGCTCGGCGATGTCGTCCATCGCGGCGGCGTGGTAGCCCTGCGCGACGAACACCTCCTGCGCCGCAGCGAGAAGCTGCTTACGACGCGCGGAGCGGGGCAGGCGGGTGGGCCGGCCGGCGGTCTGTGCACCGTTCCCCGCAGCGGTCATGGGATCCTCCGAGTTCTCCGTACGAGCCGGCATTTTCCCCCCAGACCGGGCGAGGCCCGTGACCTCCGTTGTGGAAATGGCCCGCCGCTGTAACTTATCGCCACTCTCGGCACACGGTAGCCTCAGCGGGGGCGACCAAGGAGCGCGCGGTGAGTGAAACAGGGCAACCCGGAGCCGCCACCCCGGGAGAGCACGGTGACGGAGCGGGTCAGCACGACGACCCGAGCCGTTCCGTCAGCGGGTGGGCGCCACCGGCGGGAGGGTGGCCCCGGGCCGCCGACCGCGAGGACGCCCGGGATGAGGCGCCGCGCTGGCAGCCCGACCCCGCGTCGGGCTGGCGGACCGCCTCGGCGCGACACGGTGACCTGCCATCGCCGCTGGTCGGACGACCGGACGACCCGGAGCCGCCAGCGCGCGCCAACGGCCACCGCGTCAACGGCGTGCACCCCCCGGACGACGTCAACGGCGTCCACCGCCCCGGTCTCGAACCGCCGGCGGGACGCCAAACGCCGGTGAGCGCCCCGCCCGGGGTGCCCTCCGAGGGTCGGCCCGGTGCGGCCGGAGACCGGCTCGTGGTGCCCGCCCAGCGTCCCGCGCCGTCGGCGGAGCAGGGTGTCGCCGAGCCCGACACCGGCCCCGCCCCGCACCCCACCGTCGATCCGGCCGCCGCGCACCGGGCCCGTTGGGCCGAACCCGGCTTGCCCACCTCGGCCCCACCTGCCGTCCAGGTGCCGCCCGTCGGCACCGCGGCGTCGGGTTTCGAGGTGCCGCCCGGCTTCCACGCTCCGATTGCCGAGCGGCTGGCCGCCGACGACAGCCCGACCGGGCCACCCGACTGGCGGGATCCGCTCGCACCGGACCACGCGGCGAGTTCGGGACGCACCCCGGGCCCGGCCGGGCAGGCCGACGACGGCGAGCCCGGTCGCGCTGCCGAGGGTTCCCGGCCGGCCGACCCGCACCGTCCCGGGGACGCGCACCGTCCCGGGGACGCGCACCGTCCCGGGGATGCGCACCGGGCCGGGGAGTCGTCGGCCATCGAGCCCGACTGGTCGGGGCCGAGCTGGAACCGTCCGAGTTGGGGTGGGGGATGGGCCCCGCCCTGGTCCCGCCAGGACGACGAGCCGGCTGGACCGGCAGCCCGGGACGAGTCGGCGCCGGGTTGGGTCGCCGAGCCCAACCAGCCGTACGAGCCGGTGCGCGCCGAGGTGCCCCGCCCGTACGAGCCGGTGCGCGCCGATCCGGCCCGTGGCTACGAACCCGGCCGGGGCGAGTCCGAATCCGCGCCGGAGCCCCCCGCCGAACCGACGAGCGCGCCACCCGCCGACCGGCCGTCCTGGGCGGCGTCCGGGGCGACCGGCAGACCTCGGGCCGACCCGCCTTCCTGGGCGGGTGGGGGCGACCCCGACCCCACCAGCGGGCCGCCCGCACGGCCCTCCTGGGCCGGGGGTTCCGATCCGACGTCACCCGGTGCGCCGACGGCGCGGCCATCCTGGGCCGGCGGGTCCGAGGCCGCGACCAGCGTGCCGCCGGTACGACCGTCCTGGGCCGGCGGGTCCCCACCGCCCGCGGCCAGCGCGCCGTCGACGCGGCCGTCCTGGGCCGGTGGTTCCGATCCGGCACCGCCCAGCTCACCGCCCGCGCGGCCCTCCTGGGCCGCCAGCCCGTCACCGGCCGAGCCGTCGGTCGACACGCCGCCCGCTGTACCGGCCGGCCCGCCGCCGGCACCGGCTGGACCACCTCCCACGCTGGCCGACGCGCCACCGGCCCCGGCCGGCCCGTCGCTGGTGGCGGAGCGCCCCTCCTGGACCGGCGGTTCGCCCGCGGCGAGCAGTTCCCGGGCCGAGCGGCCGGACTGGTCCGAGGGCCGGCTCCCCGCGACCCCTGTCGAACGCCCGTCCTGGCCGGCCAGTCGATCGGCCAGCACCGGTGCGGGTGAGGGCGGTGAGCGGCCCGGCCGGTCCCGGCCCGAGACCCGGCCGACCGCCCCGTTCCGGCTCCGGCCGGCGACACCCGAGCCCGGCCCCTCGTCCGTCGAGTCGCCCCAGCCGGCCGCGCCCGCCAGCGACCTGCCCTCGAAAGACGTCACACCGCCCGCCGCCACGAAGGGTTCCGGCCGCCCCGGTCAGCCCGCACCGTCGTCCGTCTCTCCGTACGCGGCGCGCCGATCCGCCCCGGACCCGGCGTCGCCGGCCGACGACGGCCGGCAGTCGGCCCCGAGCGCGGTGGTGCTGCCGCAGCGCGTCCCCGCGGAACCGGACGTGCCCGTCGTGCCGGAGCCGCCAGCCGTGGAGCCCCCCGCCGAAACCCCGGAACTCGCCCGCATCGCCACCCACCTGCGTCGGGACGACGAGCCCGCCCCGCTGCGGGAGCGCCCCGAGGGGTTCGATGTCAACGCCATCCTGGACGCCGTCCGGGAGGTGGCAGGTGTCCGGGACGCGGCCCTGCGCCGTACCCCGGCCGGGGCGCACAGCCTGCGACTGGACCTGGCCGACGGCGCCGACCCGGCCGAGGTGAGCCGGCAGGTGGCCCGGCTTCTCCAGGAGCGGATGGGGTTGGCCGCGGCCCCGCAGAACGTGCCGGGCCTGCCCAGCACGCCGCCTCCGCCGGTGCGCCGCCGTGCTGCCGAACCCCGACCGGCTGAGCGGCGTACCCCGGAAACTCAGAACGCTGCGGCGCGTGATCCCGGCGAGGTTCGGGCGGCCACGTCGCCGACGGCCGCCCGCCCGACCGGCGGTCGGTCCGAGGCCGGGCCGGCCGGCCCGGAACAGCGGACCAGCACGGACCCGACGCGTCGGCGGCGGTCGAACGCGCCGCACCGGGGCCGGGCCACGGTGGAGGAACCCGGCTCGGTCTCCGCCGCGCCGGCCGGCGCGGCGACCGGTAGCCCGGCGACGCTGGGTACGTCGTACTCCGGTGGTCAGGTGACCACGACGGAGTCCGCGCCGTCCCGGCCGCTGGAGACCGGCGGCGTCCCGGGGCCCCGGGTGGTGATCGACCACGTGCAGGTCAGCACCTTCGGCCTGGACGCGAACGTCGAGGTCCGGCTGCTGGCCGGGGGCGACAGTGCCTCCGGGTACGCTACCGGGCCGGCGGTGGACGGCTACGTGCTGCGGCTCTGCGCGGTGGCGGCGGCCGCCGCCGTGGACGAGTTGTTGCGCGGTGCCGACAACGCCGAGCGGGGGCGCTGCTTCGTCGAACACGCGGCGGTGGTGCCGTTCGGCAACTGCGAGGTGGCCACCGTGGTGGCGTTGCTGGTCTGTGAGGGCTGGGTCGAGCAGCTCGCCGGGTCCGCCCTGGTCGCCGGTGATCCCCGTCAGGCGGTGGTCCGGGCGACGTTGGCGGCGGTCAACCGTCGGCTGGAGGCGCTGCTGTCCTGAGTGGTCCGGGGCAGACTGGAGCAATGAGACGCGCCACCCTCTGGCCGGACCACCTGCTCCCCGACGACCGTGTCCCGCCGCCGTGGCCGGGCCGGGAAGTCCGCCTCGACGGCCGGGTCACGTACGTGCGGGACACCCCGGCCACCGCCGCTGGCGCGCAGCCGGCGCTGTACGTGCACGGGCTGGGCGGGTCGTCGCAGAACTGGACGGACCTGGCCGGGCTGCTCGCCGACCGACTGGACGGTCAGGCCATCGACCTGCCCGGCTTCGGTCGGAGCGAGCCGGGCCCGCGTTACACGATTCCGGCCTTCGCCGATCTGGTGGTCCGCTGGATCGAGCACTCCGGTCGGGGTCCGGTGCACCTGTTCGGCAACTCGCTGGGCGGCGCGGTCGCGGTCCAGGTCGCCGGGCTCCGGCCGGACCTGGTCCGTACCCTCACATTGATCTCCCCGGCACTGCCGTTCCTGGATTTCCGGCGCTCGTTGCAGGGGCGGATGCTGCCGGTGCTCGCCATTCCGCGTGGTGAACGGCTGGTCGCCCGGCACCTCACCCAGCTCGCGCCGGAGGTGATGGCCCAGCAGGTGCTGGAGGCGTGCGTCGCCGACCTCAGCCGGATCTGCGATCAGCGTCGGACCGAGGCGCTGGAGGAGATCCGGGTGCGCTACGAGGCCGAGCACTACGCCGCCGCGTACGTCCGGACGTTCCGTGGGCTGGTTTCCAGTTTCCTGCGGGCGTACCTGCCGGGGCCGGGCTCGCTGTGGCGCCTCGCCGCGGCGGTACGCGCACCGACCCTGGTGGTGGGCGGCCGGCAGGACCGCCTGGTCGACGTGCGGGTGGCACCGCAGACCGCCCGGGTCATTCCGGACAGCCGATTGATGATGCTCCACGGTGTCGGCCATGTGGCGCAGTTGGAGGTTCCCCGGCTGGTTGCCCGCGCGGTGATCGGCCTGCTTGCCGAAACGGCTGACGCGGTGGGGCGCTCTGATCTGGCAGGCTGACCCGGATGCCCAGCTCAGCCCGCCACCCTGTGCGCCGTCGACGGCGTTTCGCGTTGCTCGCCCAACTGGTGGCGGTGGCGGTGGCCGTCGGTGCGGCGGTGACGGTGGTCGCCGAAGGGCGGGGCGGGCAACCCGGTGGTGAACGGCTGGCCGCGGAGGAGGTGGGTACGCCTGCGCCGCTGGTGGCCGGGCCGCTGCCGCCGTCGGCCGACCCGTCGCCCGTCGACGTGGTTTCGCCCAGTCCGTCGCCGGTGTTGCGGGTGCCCGGGCCGGTTCCGAGCGCCGGTACTGGCACATTCGGCTATGACGCGCGCTCCGGCCCGGTGCTGGGTCGGGCGGGTGAGGTGCGGCGGTACCGGGTCGCTGTGGAGTCGGGCAGCGCCGAGGACGCCGCCGAGTTCGCCGACGCGGTCCAGGTGGCACTGGCCGGGCCGGGCAGTTGGGTCGACAGCGGCAGGTTGCGGCTTCAGCAGGTGCCCGGGGCTGCGCCTCGTGACTTCACCGTCTACCTGGCCACCGCCCGGACGGCGGGGCGGATGTGCGCACAGGGTGGGGTGGACATCCGGATCAACGGCCGGCCGTACACGTCCTGCCGGGCACCGGGCAAGGTGATCATCAACCTGGATCGGTGGCGGTTGTCGGTGCCGCACTTCGTCTCGGCCGGTGTGCCGCTGGCGGTCTACCGCACGTACGTGGTCAACCACGAGGTGGGCCACCAGCTCGGGCATCGCCACGAGCGTTGCCCCGGTGCGGGCCGGGCGGCGCCGGTGATGATGCAGCAGACGCTCTTCCTCAACGGGTGCCGGGCCAACCCGTGGCCGTATCTGAACGGGCGTCGGCACGCCGGCCCGGCGCTCTGAGGCGATCGGCCCGACTCGGCAATATCAGTCTCGATCGGGCATCTTGCGGCAATAGCGATAAAAACGGTTAAACGCCCGAATAATCTGGCAGGCTCGACGGTATGACGCCGTCGTCCCCTTACGGCCCGGTCCGGCCGCCCGACCACCGGTCGGCGCGGCGGGATACGCGTCCCACGTTCGTTCGGATGCGCCGACGGCGTCGCCGCAGCATGCTGCTCGGCCTGCTCGTGCTCGCCGCGGGCATCGGCGTGACGGTGAGCCGGGGCGGCGAGCCGGCTGCCGAGCCGCCGGCCGCCACCCAGGGCGGAATGGGCCACGGCGGCGGGGTGGCCGCGCACCCGGCGCCCACCAGCTACCCGTCGGTCGGAGCGGGACGCTTCACCGCCGCCGACGGCGAGACTCCCGTGCGCGGCACGGACGGTCCGCTGCGCCGCTACCGGGTCGTCGTCGAACGCGACGCCGGCCAGGACCCCGACGTCTTCGCCGCAACTGTCGACGAGGTGCTGGCCGACCCGCGCAGTTGGATCGCCTCCGAGGAGCTGCGGGTGCAACGGGTGGCCGACCCGGAGGACGCCGACTTCACCATCTACCTGGCCACCCCGGTCACCTCCGAGCTGATGTGCGCGGAGGGCGGGTTGACCACCGAGCGCTACACCTCCTGTCGCCTGCCCGGCCAGGTCATCATCAACCTGGCCCGCTGGATGGAGGCGGTCCCCGACTACGGCGCCTCCCTGGACACCTACCGGACCTACGTCATCAACCACGAGGTGGGTCACGAGTTCGGCGAGGACCACGAGGCGTGCCCCGGCCCGGGGGAGCCCGCTCCGGTGATGCAACAGCAGACGTACGGCCTGGAAGGCTGCGTCGCCAACGCCTGGCCCTACCTCGACGGCCGTCGCTACGCGGGGGACATCGTCCCCTGATCGGCGGGGTCGTCGGTTATTCCCGCTCCCGCATAGCGGATCACGTGTCGTCAGTCATGGCCGAGCGGGGCTCCCGCGAGCAACAATGGCGCGGTTCACACCGCCGATCCCGGGGAGTCCACCGTGTCGTTGCCCCCGCTCGTCGAGCCCGCCGCCGAGCTGACCGTAGACGAGATCCGCCGCTACTCACGTCACTTGATCATCCCGGATGTCGGGGTGACCGGGCAGAAGCGGCTGAAGAACGCCCGGGTGCTCTGTGTCGGCGCTGGTGGCCTCGGGTCGCCCGCCCTGTTGTACCTCGCCGCGGCCGGGGTCGGCACGCTCGGCATCATCGACTTCGACACCGTCGACGAGTCCAACCTCCAGCGCCAGGTCATCCACGGCGTGTCCGACGTCGGCCGGTCCAAGGCCGAGTCCGCCGCCGCGTCGATCCGCGAGATCAACCCCCTGGTCAACGTGGAGATCCACAACACCGCGCTGGACCGGGAGAACGTCCGCGAGATCTTCGCCCAGTACGACCTGATCGTCGACGGCACCGACAACTTCGCCACCCGCTACATGGTGAACGACGCGGCGGTGCTGCTCGGCAAGCCGTACGTCTGGGGCTCGATCTACCGCTTCGACGGCCAGGCGTCGGTGTTCTGGGCCGAGCACGGCCCCTGCTACCGCTGCCTCTACCCGGAGCCGCCGCCGCCCGGCATGGTCCCCTCCTGCGCCGAGGGCGGCGTGCTGGGGGTGCTCTGCGCGTCGATCGGCTCGATCCAGGTGAACGAGGCGATCAAGCTCCTCGCCGGCATCGGTGAGCCGCTGGTCGGCCGCCTGATGGTCTACGACGCCCTGGAGATGGAATACCGCAAGATCAAGGTTCGTAAGGACCCGAACTGCGTGCTCTGCGGCGAGAACCCCACCGTCACCGACCTGCTGGAAGACTACGAGGACTTCTGCGGCGCGGTCTCCGAGGAGGCCCAGGAGGCGACGCTCGACGCGACCATCACCGCACTGGAGCTCAAGGAGTGGCAGGACGCCGGTAAGGACATCTTCCTCGTCGACGTGCGTGAGCCGGCCGAGTACGAGATCGTCCGGATCCCCGGCGCCACCCTGATCCCCAAGGGCGACATCCTCTCCGGTGAGGCCCTCGCGAAGCTGCCGCAGGATCGGCAGATCGTGCTGCACTGCAAGTCCGGTGTCCGCTCGGCGGAGGCACTCGCCGCGCTCAAGGCGGCCGGGTTCAAGGACGCTGTGCACGTGCAGGGTGGCGTGCTCTCCTGGATCAAGCAGATCGACCCGTCACTGCCCGCGTACTGACGATCGGTCCGGGGCGGCCCGTCCGGCCGCCCCGGCAAATCGACGCAGATGACGCCGGGCGGCCGTCGGGCCGGAGCGACGCAGCCATCCCGGGCTGGCCGATTCCCTGAGGCGGCATCGCGTCTGCGCAGGTAGCGTCTCCGCCGTGGTCGACTTGGAAGCCGCGATCGGGTTCGTCGTGGCGCATGGGGATGCGGTGGAACGTGCCCGCCTCTCCTGGCTCCGCAACGGCACGCCGGTGCCCGCCGAGCTGCTGGAGACGGCCGAGGTCGGCCAGTCACCGGACGGCGGTTGGCCGGCCACCTGGGGCGGCGAGACCGCCTCGATCGACGCCACCTGCTTCCGGCTCGCCGAACTCGACGATCTGGGTGCGCTAGGCCGCCCCGCCGCTCGCCGCGCACTGGACTGGCTGGCGTCGCGGCAGCAGGCCGACGGCAGTTGGGACGAGGACGCGTCGCTGGCCGACTCGGCCCCGGAGTGGGCCCGGCCCGGTGACCCCGAGGCCGGGTTCCTCCAGTCGGCCAACGCCGGTTTCTGGCTCACCGTCGCCGGCCTGGACGCCCGGGCCTCGGGTCCCCTCGACCATCGGGTCGGTGGGGCGTACGCCGGGGTGGTGCAGGCGGCGGCCCACTCACTCGCCGCACGGCTGCGCCCCGACGGCAGCTGGCCGTCGTTTCTCGCCGCCGGCTGGCTGAGTGCGGCGGTGCTGCACCGGCAGGAGATGTTCCAGGAGTCGGCGCGGATCCAGGTGGTGCTCGCCGAGCGGATGCCGAAGATGTCCCCGGGGGACGTGGCGTGGCTGGCGGCCACGCTGCGCCGCGCCGGCGTGGACCCACAGGACTGGACCATGGTGCGGGCGTTGCGCCGGCTGGCCGAGACCCAGCGCAGCGACGGCGGCTGGGAGAGCGACGACGGCCACCAGTTCGACGTGCACACCACGTTGGCCGCCATCCGGGCGGCCCGCCCCGCGCCACCCGGCTAGCACCGGCTGCCGCTAGCGCAGGTGCCCGTTGCCGGTGACGACGTACTTGGTGCTGGTCAGCTCGGGCAGGCCCATCGGGCCGCGCGCGTGCAGCTTCTGGGTGGAGATCCCGATCTCCGCGCCGAAGCCGAACTCGCCCCCGTCGGTGAACCGGGTCGACGCGTTCACCATCACCGCCGCCGCGTCCACCCGGGCGACGAAGTCGCGGGCCGCGCTCGCCGAGTCGGTGAGGATCGCCTCGGTGTGCCCGGTGCCGAAGCGGCGGATGTGCGCGACCGCCGCGTCCAGCGAGTCGACCACCGCCACGGAGATGTCGGCGGACAGGTATTCGGTGGCGAAGTCCTCGTCGGTCGCCGGGACCACGGCGGCGGAGTACGCGGCCACCTCGGGGGAGCCGTGCACCGTCACCCCCGCCTCGGCGAACGCGGCCAGCACCGGCGGCAGGAACGCGTCGGCGATGCCCGCGTGCACCAGCAGCGACTCGGCCGTGTTGCAGGTGGAGAGGCGCTGCGTCTTGGCGTTCAGCGTCACCGCGACGGCCTTCGCCACGTCGGCGGCGGCATCGACGTAGACGTGGCAGTTACCCACCCCGGTCTCGATCACCGGCACCGTCGACTCCTCGACCACGGTGCGGATCAGCGACGCGCCACCGCGCGGAATGAGCACGTCGACGAGCCCCCGGGCGCGCATCAGCTCCTTGACCGAATCACGGGAGCTGGCGTCGAGCAGCTGCACCGCGTCGGCGGGCAGGCCGGCCCCGGCGACCGCGTCGCGCAGCACCGCGACCAGCGCGGCGTTCGAGTGTGCGGCCGACGACGACCCGCGCAGCAGCGCCGCGTTGCCGGACTTGAGGCAGATCCCGGCGGCGTCCACCGTCACGTTCGGTCGCGCCTCGTAGATGATGCCGACCACCCCGAAGGGCACCCGGATCTGGCGCAACTCCAGGCCGTTGGGCAGGGCGGACCCGCGGACCACCTCGCCCACCGGGTCGGGCAACGCGGCCATCTCGCGCAGCGCGTCGGCGATGCCGGCCACCCGACCCGCGTCGAGCGCCAGCCGGTCCAGCACGGCCGCGCTCAGCCCGGCCTCGCGGCCGGCCGTCAGGTCCGTCCCGTTCGCGGTCAGGATCTCCGGGGTACGCGCCACCAGCGCGTCGGCCATCGCCACCAGCGCGGCGTCCTTGACCGTACGCGTGGCCACGGCCAGCGTCTCCGCCGCCACCCGGGCCCGTCGCGCCTGCTCAACCACGCTCATGCCAGCACTCCTCGTGAAGGTGGGAAGGTCTGCTCACAGCAGCACAAGGTCGTCGCGGTGGACGACCTCTCGTTCGTACGCCGGGCCGAGCGCCGCGGCGAGTTCGGACGTGGAGCGGCCGAGCAGCCCGGGCAACTCCACAGCGTCGTAGTTGACCAGCCCGCGGGCGACCGACGCGCCGGCGGTGTCCACCAGGTCCACCGGGTCGCCGGCAGTGAACGTGCCGTCCACGGCGGTGATGCCGGCCGGCAGCAGCGACTTGCGCCGCCCGACGACGGCGGCGACAGCGCCCGGGTCGAGGTGCAGCCGCCCCCGGGGCGAGGTGGCGTGGGCCAGCCAGAACAGCCGGGCCGTCGGGCGTCGCCGCTGCGGGTGGAAGAGCGTGCCGACCGGTTCGCCGGCCAGCGCCGGCGCGGCCAGGTCGGCGGCGGTGAGCACCACCGGGATGCCGAAGCCGGTGGCGATCCGGGCCGCCTCGACCTTGGTCACCATGCCGCCGGTGCCGACGCCGGACCGGCCGGCCCCGCCGATGGTGATGCCGGCCAGGTCCGCGTCGTCGCGCACCTCGGCGATCCGGGTCGAGTCGGGCTTGGTGGGGTCGCCGGTCCAGAGCGCGTCCACGTCGGAGAGGAGCACCAGCAGGTCGGCGTGGACCAGCGCGGCCACCAGGGCGGCCAGCCGGTCGTTGTCGCCGAAGCGGATCTCCTGGGTGGCCACCGTGTCGTTCTCGTTGACGATCGGCACCGCCCGCAGGTCGAGCAGCTTGCGCAGCGTCCGGTACGCGTTGCGGTAGTGCGCCCGCCGGGTCACGTCGTCGACGGTGAGCAGCACCTGCCCGACGGTGCGGCCGTGCCGGGCGAAGCTGGCCGCGTACCGACCGATCAGCAGCCCCTGCCCGACGCTGGCGGCGGCCTGCTGGGTGGCCAGGTCGCGCGGGCGTCGGGACAGCCCGAGCGGGGCGAGCCCGGCGGCGATGGCGCCGGAGGACACCAGCACCACCTCGCGCCCTTCGGCGGTGAGCCGACCGAGGGTGTCGACCAGCGTGTCGACGCGCTCGTCGGCCAACCCGCCGGTCGCGGTGGTCAACGAGGAGGATCCGATCTTGACAACGACCCGCCGGGCCGTCGTGACTGCGTCGCGCACCCGACCATTCTGCGTGGTCACGGACACGCCGCCCGGCGGCGTTCCCATATGGTGGCGGATTGTGACTCCTGACGAGTACGTCGAGGCGGTGCTCGACCTGGTCGAGCGGATCCCGGAGGGCCGGGTCATGTCCTACGGCGGGGTGGCCGACGCGCTCTCCGAACGCTCGGGGCGTGCCTCCGCCCGGTTGGTCGGCAACATCATGGCCCGGCACGGCGGCTCGGTGCCCTGGCACCGGGTGGTGACAGCGAGTGGTCGACTGCCGCCGGGGCACGAGCGGGAGGCGCGGGCCCGACTGCGCGCCGAGGGGGTCCCGCTGCGGGGCGAGGGGGTGGACGTCACGGCGGCGGCCTGGTCGCCGGAGGAGGAGTCGTGATCATCTGCGGGGGTGACCGGTGACGGCCGGGGCGTGCCACACCGACGGTGCCCCGTCCCGGGCAGGGACGGGGCACCGTGCGGCCGCTCAGAGTGGCAGTGGGGACCGCACCTTGTTGTCGCCGCGTTTCAGGTCGGGCCACTGGCGGTCCGCGGCGTCGCAGTGGACGACGAGGAACCTGCGGACGATCGCGTCGGGCCCCGGCTGGCCGGGCACCAGAAGGCGGGCCCGTGCTGCCGTCAACCTGACTGTTCGGCTGTGCGCACCAGGGCCGGCAGGTTGGTCAGGCCTCCCAATAACGTGAGTAACATTCAGCCCCATGAAAACGCCGCCGGGCGCCGGCTCGTCAGCCACCGGCTCGCTGCCCCGCTCGGTGCACGCCGGCTACGCGCTCGGTTCACTGGCGACCGGCGCGTTCGGCACCGTGCCCGGTCTGTTGCTGCTGCCGTACCTGACCGACACCCTGGGCGTGGCCGCCGGGCTGGCCGCCCTGCTGGTGTTGCTGCCCAAGGCCTGGGACGTGCTGGTCAACCCGGTCGCCGGGCGGATCTCCGACCGCACCCGGTCGCGGTGGGGCGCCCGCCGCCCGTACCTGCTCGTCGCCGGCCTCGCGCTCGCCGTCCTGTTCGCGTCGATCTTCGCCGCGCCCTTCGGTAACGGCTCGGCCGCCGCGGCGTACGTGGCGTTCGCCTTCCTCGCCACCGCCACCGCGT
This sequence comes from Micromonospora sp. DH14, assembly GCF_029809455.1. Taxonomy (NCBI): domain Bacteria; kingdom Bacillati; phylum Actinomycetota; class Actinomycetes; order Micromonosporales; family Micromonosporaceae; genus Micromonospora; species Micromonospora sp. DH14. Next base: position 22,735 of record NZ_JARVKT010000031.1, read on the forward strand.
TCGCCTTCTTCCAGGTGCCGTACGTGGCGATGCCGGCGGAGCTGACCGACGACTACGCCGAGCGCACCCGGTTGATGACCTGGCGGATCGCGGTGCTGGCACTGGCCATCCTGGTCTCCGGCGCGGTCGCGCCGCTGGTGGTGGGCGCCGGCGGTGACGGCGTCGCCGGGCACCGCTGGATGGGCCTGTTCGTGGCGGCGCTGATCGCCCTCGGCGCACTCGGCGCGTTCCTGGGCACCCGGTCCGCGCCCGCCGGCACGGTGGGGGAGAGCGAGCCGACCCTGCGCGCCCAACTCGCCCTGGCCGGTGCCAACCGCCCGTTCCGGGCTCTGCTGATCTGTTTCGTGGTGCAGTCCGCCGGGGTGGCGACGATCCTGGCCGGGGTCAACTACTTCGCCGGGCAGATCCTGCGCGACGACAAGAGCGGGCCGACCCTGCTGTTCGTCTGCTTCGTCGGGCCGGCGCTGCTGGTGATGCCGATCTGGACCCGGGTCGGTGCCCGGCTGGGCAAGCGGAGCACGCTGGTCGTCGCCTCGCTGATCCTCGCCGTCGGTGCGTTCACACTGGTCGCCGCGCCGGTGCTGCCGCCGGTCGCCGTCTATCTGGTGGTCGCGCTGATCGGCGTGGGGTACGCCGGCCAGCAGGTCTTCGCGCTGGCGATGTTGCCGGACTGCATCGCCCACGAGACGGCGCGCACCGGTCGACGACAGGCGGGAGTCTTCACCGGGCTGTGGACCGCCGGGGAGACCTTCGGCCTGGCGCTCGGCCCCGGCATCTACGGACTGGTGCTGCAACTGTCCGGCTACGTCTCCTCCGACACCGGCTCGGCGGCCGCCCAGTCCGACACGGCGAGGCTGGGCGTCCTGCTCGGCTTCACGCTGATCCCGGCCCTGCTGATCGCCCCGCCGGTCCTCCTGCTCCGCCAGTACACCCTCACCGCCCACAGCGACCTGGTCGATCATGGCGTTGTGTTGGGGGACAAAGCCGTTGACCGTCACCAGAAGGGCACCAGGACTCCATGATCGACGAGAACAGGGTTGAGGCCGGGGCGCTCTCCGCTGCCGGGGTCCCCGCGGAACGGGTTCTTGAAGAGGTACGGGCGCTGCGGGCCGGTGACGCGCCGACCCACGGGGGACGGCTCTTCGCGTACGTCTACGACCCGGCGGTACCGGGGTTGGACGAACTGGCCGCCGCCGCCCACCGGGAGAGCGCACACGTCAACGGGTTGGACCCGACCGCGTTCCCGTCCCTGCTGGCGATGGAGAACGCGCTGGTCGCCGCCGCCGGCCGGGTGCTGGGCGCTGGCCCGGGCAGCACCGCCCCCGACGTCGTCGGCAGCGTCACCAGCGGCGGCACCGAGTCGCTGATCCTCGCCGTCAAGACCGCCCGCGACGCCCACCCGGAGATCGCCGAACCCCGGATCGTGGTGCCGTCGAGCGCACACGCGGCCTTCGCCAAGGCGGCGCACTACCTGCGGGTGGCGCTGGACGTCGTGCCGGTCTCCCCGCAGACGCTGCGTCCCGACCCGGCCGCGATGGCCGCCGCCATCCGCCCGGAGACGGTGCTGGTCGCCTGCTCCGCGCCGTCGTACGCGCACGGGGTGATCGACCCGGTCGCCCAGATCGCTGCTGCCGCCGCCGACGCCGGGGTGCGCTGCCACGTGGACGCCTGCTTCGGCGGCTGGACCCTGCCGTACCTGCGTCGCCTCGGGGAGCCGGTGCCGCCGTTCGACTTCGCGGTGCCCGGGGTCACCTCCATCTCCGTCGACCTGCACAAGTACGCGTACGCGCCGAAGGGGGTGTCGGTGCTGCTGCACCGGGACGCCATGCTGCGCGCCCCGCAGTACTTCGCGTACGCCGACTGGCCCGGCTACACGATGATCAACCCGGTGATCGCGTCCACCCGCTCGGGCGGCCCGATCGCCGCCGCGTACGCCACGGTGCGGCACCTCGGCGACGACGGCTACCTGCGGCTGGCCGGCGTCACCCGGGACGCGGTCGCCGGGCTGGCCGACGCGGTCCGCGCCGTCGACGGGTTGCGGCTGATGGCCGAACCGGAGTCGACAGTGGTCTGCTTCACCGCCACCGAAGGCGGCCCCGACCTGTTCGTGCTGGTCGACGAGCTGACCGCGCGGGGCTGGCACACCCAACCCCAGCTGTCGTACGCCGGTCTGCCCCCCAGCGTGCACCTCACGGTGACCGCGGCGGTCGCGCCCCGGGTCGCCGAGTTCGGGCCGGACCTGACCGCCGCGGTGGCCGCCGCCCAGGCCGCCGGCCCGGTCGCACTCCCGCCCGAGCTGACGGCGCTGGCGACGTCACTGACCCCGGACGCGCTCACCCCGGAGCTGGTCGCGGGTCTCGCCGCCGGGCTGGGCATGGGCGGCGAGACCGACGGTGCGCCGCTGCCCGAGCGGATGGCGGTGGTGAACACCCTGCTCGACGCCGCGCCCCCGGCGCTGCGCGAGCGGCTGTTGGTGGAGTTCGTCGGGCTGCTGCAACGCCCCACCTGGTGACCGGAGCGCCGGCCGGACCGGCCGCTCACTGCCGGACCGCACCGACGGCGCCTGTGATTCACTGTCGGTGAGGAGAGGGGGCGGTCGTGCAGCTGCCGGCAGTGCTCGGTGAGCCGATCCGGTTCGTGCTGAACTGGGGGCGCCGCTACTCGCTCTGGGTGTTCAACTTCGGCCTGGCCTGCTGCGCCATCGAGTTCATCGCCACCAGCATGGGTCGGCACGACTTCATCCGGCTCGGCGTGATCCCGTTCGCCCACGGCCCCCGCCAGGCCGACCTGATGGTGGTCTCCGGCACGGTGACCGACAAGATGGCGCCGGCGATCAAGCGGCTCTACGACCAGATGCCCGAGCCGAAGTACGTCATCTCGTTCGGCGCCTGCTCCAACTGCGGCGGCCCCTACTGGGACTCGTACTCGGTGACCAAGGGTGTCGACCAGATCATCCCGGTCGACGTGTACGTGCCTGGCTGCCCGCCCCGGCCGGAGGCGCTGCTGCACGGCATCCTGCGCCTGCAGGAGAAGATCGCCGCCGAACAGTCCGGCATCGGGGGTGTGCCGCAGCGGGACGTGCTGGCCGCGCCGCTGGACGCCCCGCCCCGCGAGGCCGCCGCACCGCGCTCGGTCGACTCGCTCACCGCCGCCCCGGTACGCCCACCCGCCGCGAGCTGACGGCGGTCAGCCACCACCCGGAACTGGTCCGGGCGGCGGCCGACCGCCGCACCGTCAGGTCAGCTGGCCGCCACGGCCAGGTTGAACGTGACGGTGTTGTCGCTCGGGTCGACGTCCGGCACCGTCTCGTTCCAGTAGTGGGTGGCCAGCGCCACGGTGATCGGGGTCGACTCGTCCGCCGGGTCGGTCGGTCGGCTGATGAACAGCGCCACGTCTCGCTCCTCACCCTGCATCAGCAGCCCGCCCGGCACGAAAGCCTGGGAGCCGTACACCGGGCCGTCGAAAGGCTCGGTGAAGAGGATCATCGACCCGGCGGGCAGCTGTGTGGCGGTGAGTGAGTTGCCGAGCTGGCGGGCGTCACCGGCGTACCGGACCCGGAGCGGCACCCGCCGGGTGTTCTCGGGGCCGTCGGTCACCGGTCCGATCACCTGGACGGACGCGTTCGCCTGGGTGTCCTGCACGTACGTCTGCGGGCGGGCGAGCTTGCCGTCGAGGGAGCGGAACTGCGCGCTGAACGGAACGGTGCCCAGCGATCCGGTTTCGTACGAGTAGGCGGTGACCAGGCCGCCCGCCGCGATCATCGGGTAGCTCCGGGGGGTGGTCAGCACCTGGAATTCGACAGTTGCCCGGCGGGACTCACCCGGGGCCAGGTCGTTGCCACGTGGCAGGGCGCAGGTGCGGACCAACAGCCCTTCCTCCACGCCGTCGGATTCGCAGCGTGACTCCGCACCCCCGGAGAAGGAGCCCGCCACCGCCTCCCGGATCTGGAAGTAAAAGCCCTGGGTGCTGTCGCTGTTGTTGGTGATCGTCACCCGAAGGCTGCCCCGGTAGCCGCGTTCGGTCGGTTCGAGCACCAGCCGGCTCAGCGAGAAGGTGGGCGCATCAGCCGCGGCCGGTGCGGCCGCGGCCGGTACGGCCCAGCCGATCGTCGCGGTCAGGCCGAGCAGTGCGGCGGTGAGCAGGGTCCCCGTTTTTCGGTACATGTGTCTGGTCCTCCATGGTTGACGCCCGGCGAGGGACCTGCCGCCGTTCGTGGCGACGCCCCGATCGACGGACGTAACCATGGTGTCCGGGCCCCCGCGCCGTGACCCAGACAGCATGATCGATGGATGGGGCGTTCGCCACCCCGTTGTGGACCTGCCGCACTAGCCTGCGGACTATGAGCAGCTCAGGGGACCAGCGCTCCGCCCACATCGTCGACGTGCTCACCGAGGAGTTCGGCGCGTCGATGGCGATCGACCCGGCCGCCTTCCGCCGCAAGTTCCGCAAGATGGCGGCCTCGCCGTTCGCGTTCTACCGGGGCAGCGCCGCGCTGTTCTACGCCGACCAGCTCGGCGACTTCGCCGACGACAGCTATCTCGACGAGCGGACCAGCCGGGTGTGGATCCACGGTGACCTGCACGCGGAGAACTTCGGCACCTACATGAACGCCTCCGGGCAGCTGGTGTTCAACGTCAACGACTTCGACGAGGCGTACGTCGGGCCGTTCACCTGGGACCTGCGCCGGCTGGCGGCCAGCGTGGCGCTGCTCGGCTACGGCAAGGCGCTCTCCGACACCGCGATCGGGGAGCTGGTGGCCGGTTTCGCCAGGTCGTACCTGACCGAGCTGCGGGCCATCGCCGCCGGCGGTGACGACGCGATCGGTTCGATCACCCTGGACAACGCCGACGGGGTGCTGCGCCGGGTGCTGCAGCGGGCCCGGCTCAACACCCGCGTCGACCTGCTCGCCGCGCAGACCACCATCGACAACTACGAGCGACGCTTCTCCATCGGCGACGGGGTCTTCGAGATCGACGCCGCCACCCGGGACCTGGTCAGCGTCGCCTTCCAGGACTACCTGGGCACCCTGCCGACCGCCTCGACGCAGCTCCGCCCGGTGGCGGCGCGGATCAAGGACGTGGTGCTGCGCAAGGGGGTGGGCATCGGCTCGGCCGGGCTGCCGTCGTACAACCTGCTGCTGGAGGGGCACACCCAGGCGCTGGAGAACGACGTCGTCATCTACATGAAGCAGGCGCAGGTCCCGGCCGTGGCGCGGTACGTCACCGACGAGTCGGTCCGCGGCTACTTCCAGCACCAGGGGCACCGGACCGCCGAGTCGCAGCGGGCGTTGCAGGCGCACGCCGACCCGTGGTTGGGCTTCACCGAGCTGAACGGGGCCGGTCAGCTCGTCGCCGAGGTCTCCCCGTACGCCGCCGACCTGGACTGGTCGGACGTGAACGAGCCGGAGGAACTGACCGGGGTGCTCGTCGACCTGGGCCGGGCGGTGGCCCGGATGCACTCGGTGGCCGACGACGAATCCAGTCACGACCTGGTGGACTACTCCACCGAGGAGGCCATCGTCGCGGTTGTGGACGCCGACGAGGCGGGCTTCGTCGACCACCTGGTGGACTTCGCGCACGCGTACGGGGTGCGTGCCCGCCAGGACCACCAGCTCTTCGTCGACCTGTTCCGCAACGGTCGCCTGCCGGGCATCTGATCGGGCGCGGCGTCGCTCAGGAGGCGAACTCCAGCACCACCTTGATGTCGTCCGGCCCGGGGCTGTACGCGTCGGCGTACCGGTTCACCGGCACCCGCCGGGTGATCAGCGACTCCAGCCAGACCTGGTCGGCGCGGGCGAGCGCCTGCGCGGCCATGTTCCAGTGCCGCCGGTTGGCGTTCACCGAGCCGAACACCACGTTGTTCTCCAGCACCAGCGACCGGTTCAGCGCCCCGGCGTCGAAGTCGATGGTCCGGCCACCGGTGGACACCCCGGCCAGGCAGACGATGCCGGTCGGGCCCGCCTTGCACATGACGTCGAGGACCACCGTGGGCGCGCCGGTGCACTCGATCACCACGTCCGGTTCGAAGGACAGGTCGTTGACCGGCACCGCGTGGTAGGTGGCGCCGAGCCCGGCGACCAGTTCCGGCTTCGGCCCATCAGTGGCCCGGTCCAGCACGTGCACGGTCAGCCCGCGCTGGGTGCCGAGCAACGCGGCCAGCAACCCGATCGGGCCGGCCCCGGTCACCAGGACGGTCTGCGGCTGCCACTCGGCCCGGTGCCCGATCCGCTCGATGTGGTCCCAGGCCTTCGCCACCACGCTGGTCGGCTCCAACAGCACGCCGACCTGGGCCAGCGCCGGGTCGAGCTTGACCGCGAACTGGGGTTCGATCCGCCACCTGTCGCGGGCGAACCCGGGTAGCGCCTTGATGCCGTGCTCGGTGTACTGGCCGTTGCGACACATGTCCCACTCGCCGACGGCGCAGTTCGGGCAGGGCACCGGGTCGGGATGCCGGACGATCCCGGCCACCAGGTCGCCGGGTTGCACGGTGCCGCTCGGGTCCTCGATCACCCGTCCCAGTGACTCGTGCCCGATGACCAGGCGGTCCGCGCCCGGCGGCGCTTCGCCGTACTCCCCGGCGATGATCTCGTGGTCGGTGCCGCAGATCCCCACCGCCAGCGCCTCCACGAGGACGGCGCCCTCCTCGGCAGACGGCTCCGGCTGATCCTCGACGAGGCTCAGCGAGTTGGCGACCCCGGGTCTCACCGTCACAGCGCGCACGCCCTCATCTTTCCCCGCCGGGACGTGCACCGCGCCCAAAGCCGCGAGATCGGCTGGCGTCGGCGGCGGGCAGGTGCGGGCCCGGCCGGCACTAGGATCAGCGGCATGACTCCCGAAGAGGTCGGCGCTCGACTGGTCGCGCTGCTCGCGCCGGTCGCGGTGACCCCGTCGGTCTCCGGCGGGCAACGGTTCGCCCGGGCCACCGTCGACGTACCTCCGGCGAGCTGGCTGGCCGCGGTGTCCGCCGCCCGTGACGACACCGAGCTGGCCTGCGACTTCTTCGACTGGCTCTCCGCCGTCGACGAGTTGGCCGACGGCTTCGACGTGGTCGCGCACCTCTGGTCGAGCCGACTGCGCCACGGCGTGCTGCTGCGTACCCGGGTGCCGCGCGACGCAGCCGCCGTCGACTCGGTTGTCGACGTCTACCCCGGTGCCGCCTGGCACGAGCGGGAGACGCACGAGATGTTCGGCATCGACTTCGCCGGCCACGGCGAGTTGCTGCCGCTGCTGTTGCCCCCGGAGTTCGAGGGCCACCCGCTGCGTAAGGAGTTCGTGCTCGCGTCCCGGGTGGCGAAACCGTGGCCGGGCGCGAAGGAACCGGGCGAGTCCGAGGCCGGCGGCGGGCGTCGACCGATCCGTCCGCCGGGCGTTCCCGCTCCGGGCGAGTGGGGGCCCACGCCCACCCCGGCTGGCGCCGGTGGTGTGGGGGAGGGCCCGCGTGGCGGCACCCCGGCCAGACCGGCCGGTGAGCGTCCGGCCCGGCCCGCCCCGGGGGCCCGTCCGGCGCGTACTCCCCGGCCTGCCGGCACCGCCGACGCCCCGGCTCCCGCCGACCAGCCCACGCCCGGTGCGGGCCCGGCCGTCGAGCCGGCGTCCGATGCGGGCCCGGCCGTCGAGCCGGCGTCCGATGCGGGCCCGGCCGACCGGCCGGTTTCTGGCGCGGGCCCGGCCGCGTCGGGCGGCGAGCCGGTCGCGGACCCGCCGGGCCGCGCCGACCGCAGCGACCACGACGGGGGTACGCCCTGATGCCGCTCTGGGTGGAGTTGGTGCTCCGGATCGGCGGCGTGGTGGTCGCGTTCCTCACCCTGCCGTTGCTCGTCGGCCAGGCCGAGCACAAGGTGATGGCGCACATGCAGGGCCGGCTCGGCCCGATGTACGCGGGCGGCTTCCACGGTTGGGCGCAGCTCGTGGCCGACGGGGTCAAGTTCGTGCAGAAGGAGGACATCACGCCGCGCGAGGCGGACCGGGCGGTGTTCCGGCTGGCGCCGGCGGTGGCCCTGGTGCCCTACCTGCTGGTGCTGCTGGTCATTCCGCTGGGCCCGGACGACCTGGTCGGGCAACCGTTGGACATCGGCCTCTTCTTCGTGCTGGCGGTGGTCGGCGTCGGTGTGGTGGCGGTGCTGATGTCGGCGTGGGCGTCGGCCAACAAGTACAGCCTGCTCGGCGGGCTGCGCGGGGCGGCCCAGTTGCTCGGTTACGAGCTGCCGCTGGTGCTGGCCGCCGCGTCGGTGGCGATGGCCGCCGGCACGCTCAGCCTGTCGGGAATCGTCGAGGCGTGGCAGCCGTGGTGGCTGCTCTGGCAGGCACCCGCGATGATCATTTTCTTCGTCGCCGGGCTGGCCGAGATCCGTCGGCCGCCGTTCGACATGCCGGTGGCCGACTCGGAGCTGGTCTTCGGCTACATGACCGAGTACACCGGCTTGCGGTTCGCGTTCTTCCTGCTTGCCGAGTACGTCGGCATCGTGGTGATCGCCGCGCTGACCACTGTGCTGTTCCTGGGCGGTTGGCAGGGCCCGTTCGCCGATGACCAGCTCGGCTGGCTCTGGACGCTACTCAAGATCTTCGCGGTCTCCTTCGTGATCATCTGGCTCCGGGTGTCCTACCCCCGGCTCCGCGAGGACCAGCTGCAACGCCTCTGCTGGCTGGTGCTGGTCCCCGCGTCCCTGGCCCAACTGGTCCTCACCGCGGCCGTCCGCATCGCCCTTTGACCTACCGCGGCAGTGCCTGGTCTCTGCGCGGCAGTGTCTGGTCTCTGCGCGCCACTGCCCGGCCCTCGCGCGCCGGGTGATCGCGATCGATCCTGGTAGCAGTGGTGTGGGTCGGCGCGGACAACCACTACATCAGTGATCGAGCGCGATCATCCTGCGCGAGTCGGGCCGGATAGCTCGACGCGGCGCTCTGAGGTGGTCCCGAGAGACGCTTTCGAGCTGATGTCGTAGACGAATCGTTCTCTGCCGCTGCCGCTGCCGCTGCCGCTGCCGCTGCCGCTGCCGCTGCCGCTGCCGCTGCCGCTGCCGCTGCGGCCGAGATACCGCCCGATGTCACAAACGATTCAGCTCGAAAGCGTCCTTACGCCCAACCCCGCCCAGGCCCAAGACTGGCGAGCCCGGCCGCCCTCACGTCCCACGCCTGACGATCCCACGCCCCACGCCCCACGCCCGAGCCCCCGACGCCCGACGCCCGACCGCCGAAGATCCGCGCAACTTCCCCGATGTTGCTGCCTCCGGCAGGCGGGAGACACCAACATCCCTGATGTTGCGCGGATCTTGACGACGAGCCGGGCGACGAGCGACGAGCCGAGCGACGAGCGACGAGCCGAGCGACGAGCCGGTGAGAGGTGGGCCGCTCAGCGCAGCGGGGTGTGCGCGGGGTCGACCGGCTCGGCCGGGGGTGGTGGCGGGGTGCCGTCGCCGAAGGGGCGGCCACCGAGCGTTTCCCGGCCGTGCGGGGTGAGCCAGTTGGACAGGTCGGGGCCGAGCGGAACGATGCCGGTCGGGTTGATGTCGCGGTGCACCTCGTAGTAGTGCCGCTTGATGTGGTCGAAGTCGATGGTGTCGCCGAACCCGGGGGTCTGGAACAGGTCCCGGGCGTACGCCCACAGCACCGGCATCTCGCTCAGCTTCTGCCGGTTGCACTTGAAGTGCCCGTGGTAGACCGGGTCGAAGCGGACCAGGGTGGTGAACAGCCGCACGTCGGCTTCGGTGATGGTGTCGCCGACCAGGTAACGCTGGTCGGTCAACCGCTCGGTGAGCCAGTCCAGCCGGTCGAAGAGCTGGTGGTATGCCTTGTCGTACGCCTCCTGGCTGCCGGCGAACCCGCACCGGTAGACGCCGTTGTTGACGTCCCGGAACACCACGGCGTTGACCTCGTCGATCTGCTCCCGCAGGTGCTCGGGGTAGAGCTGCGGGGCGCCCTCGCGGTGGTACGCCCCCCACTGCGTGGACAGGTCCAGGCTCATCTGCGCGTAGTCGTTGGTCACCACCTGCCCGGTCGGCACGTCCACGATCGCCGGCACGGTGATGCCGCGCTCGTAGCCGGGGAAGCGCTTGAAGTACGCCTCCTGGATGCGCTCGATGCCGAGCACCGGGTCCCGCCCGTCCGGGTCGAGGTCGAAGGTCCAGCTCCGGGCGTCGTGGGTCGGGCCGGCGACCGCCATCGAGATGGCGTCCTCCAGGCCGAGCAACCGCCGTACGATGATCAGCCGGTTGGCCCACGGGCAGGCCCGGCTGACCGCCAGCCGGTACCGGCCCGGCTCGACCGGGTATCCGTCGCGCCCGTCCTCGGTGATCCGGGTGGCGATGTACCGCTGGTCGCGGGTGAATTCGCCGCCCGGCTCGACGTACTTGCCGCCTTTTTCCTCGCCCACGTCGCCCTCCCGGTCTGGTCGGTGTTCCTACCCAATCCTCGCGGATCTACGGCCCATCGTGGTCCCGGATACCCTGCCGGCATGACGGATGTGGAGGCGGCGGCCCGGCGGTTCATCGCCGAGGTGTGGAACGCCCGCCGAGAGGAGTCGGCGTACGAGCTGGTCGCCGAGGAGTGCCCGGGGCTGGGCGGCACCGGGCCGGAGGCGACGCTGGCCTGGCACCGCGAGCGCCGGGCGGCCTTCCCGGACCTGCGCTACAAGATCGTCGACGTGGTCGCGGCCGGTGAGCGGGTGGCCGTGCACTGGCGGGCCGCCGGCACCCACGTCGGGCAGTTCGGGCCGGTGCCGCCGACCGGGCAGGTGGTCAGCTACTCGGGGGCGACGTTCCTGCGTTTCGACGCGGCGGGCCGGATCGTCGAGGTGTGGAGCTGCAACGAGCTGTTCCAACTGCTGCAACAACTCGGTGTCGAGATGCTCCCACCGGCAGCCGGCGGCGGACCGGGGGCGTGATCCGGTTGATCCGCAGCTGACCGTGCTCCCCGGGTGAGCCCTCCGTTCGTGGACCTGTGGGTGGTGGTCGCGCGCGCCGGGGCCACAGGGCAGGATGGTCGACATGAGCGACCCCAGCGAGCGTGGTGACACCAGCGAACGCGGCCTTCCCGGCGCGGGCCTGGTGAAGGGGCTGGCGGTCACCCTCAAGACGATGACCAGCCGTTCGACCACCCAGCAGTACCCGGACACCGCTCCCGACCTGCCGCCGCGCTCGCGCGGTGTGATCGCGTTGTCCGAGGAGAACTGCACGGTCTGCATGCTCTGCGCCCGCGAGTGTCCGGACTGGTGCATCTACATCGACTCGCACAAGGAGGAGGTGGCGGTGCCCGGCGCCGCCCGCCCCCGCCAGCGCAACGTGCTCGACAAGTTCGACATCGACTTCTCGCTCTGCATGTACTGCGGCATCTGCATCGAGGTCTGCCCGTTCGACGCGCTCTACTGGTCGCCGGAGTTCGAGTACGCCGAGTACGACATCAAGGACCTGCTGCACGACAAGGACCACCTCGGTCAGTGGATGGCGACCGTTCCGCCGCCGCCCGCGCACGACCCGAACGGCGAGCCGGCCAAGGAGGAGACCTCCGCCGCGCGCAAGGCCGCCGCCGCACGTCCCGCTCCGCCAGCGGTACGCCCCGACGCCGACCAGGACCCGGCGTCGTGACCGCCCGAGTTGCAGGGGCGGCCCGGTGACCGGGGCGGATGTGCTGCTGCTCGCCCTCGGCGCGGTGGCGGTCGGCGCCGGCGTGCTGGTGGTGACCACGAAACACCTCGTCCGGGCCGGGCTCTACCTGGTGGTGTGCCTGGGCGCGTTGGCCGGTGACTTCCTGGTGCTCAGCGCCGAGTTGGTGGCCTGGGTGCAGGTGCTGATCTATGTGGGCGCGGTGGTGGTCCTGCTGCTGTTCGCGGTGATGCTGACCCGGGCTCCGATCGGCGCCTCCGACGACCTGGACCGGCCCGGCTGGCCGGCCGCGCTGATCGGTGGCGGCGCCGGGCTGGGGCTGACCGTCCTGCTGGTCGACGCGTACCGCTGGAGCACCGTCACGCTGCCGCCCGCCGGCACCGCCGAGCGGCTGGGCGAGCAGATCTTCCAGTCCTGGGTGTTGCCGTTCGAGGTGCTCTCGGTGCTGCTGCTCTCCGCCCTGGTGGGCGCGATCGTGTTGTCCCGGCCGGACATCGGCCGCGCCGGCCCGCCCGGCGACGGCCGGGCGGCCGACCTGGTCGACAGCGAGCCCGGGGGGCGCCGGTGAGGCCGGTCATCCCGTACGTCACCGCCGCGCTGCTGTTCGGCCTCGGCGTGTACGGCGTGTTGCGTCGCCGCAACGCCGTGCTGGTGCTGATGTCCGTCGAGTTGATGCTCAACGCGGTCAACCTGATCCTGGTCACCGCGGACACCACCGCCCGCGCCGTGCTCCCGCACTCGGGGCAGGTCTTCGCCCTGTTCGTCATCGTCCTCGCCGCCGCGGAGATCGGGGTGGGGCTGGCGATCGTCCTTCAGCTCTACCGGCTGCGCGCGACCGTCGCCGTGGATGACGTGCCGTTGACCGAGCCGTCGCCGCCGGTCAGCGGGCGCGAGCCGGCCGTCCTGGATTCGGAGGCGGGCCGGTGAGCGGGCTGCTCGGGGCGCTGCTGCCCGCCGTACCGCTGGTCGCCGGGCTGCTCGGCCTGTTGCTCCCCGCCGCCTCCCGGCGCGAGAACGCGACCGGCGGCGACCGGGCCCGGGCGGCGGCCGTGACGCTCGGCGTGACCGGTGCGGCGGGCGCGTTGGCGGTGGCCGTCGCGTTGCTGCTCTCCGTCGACCGGCCGACGGAGACGTCGGCCACCTGGGTCGACTTCGGCGGGCTGGTGGTGACTCTCGGCGTACGGCTGGACGGCGCCGCCGCGCTGGTCGCGGTGGCGGTCACCGCTGTCGCCCTGGCCGTGCAGGTCTACTCGATCGGCTACCTGCGGCGCGGCCCGCACGACGATGTCGACGTCGATCACCGCTATCCGCCCTACGCGGCCCAGATCAGCCTCTTCACCGGTGCCATGTTGCTGGTGGTGGTCGCCGGCGACCTGATCATGTTGTTGGTCGGCTGGGAGGTGATGGGCCTCTGCTCGTACCTGCTCATCGCCCACGACCGCCGACTGGCCGGCGCGCCCGCCGCCGCCATGAAGGCGTTCCTGGTGACCCGGGTGGGTGACGTCGGGTTCCTGCTCGGCATCGCGCTGCTGGGCGTGTCGACGGGCAGCTTCCGGATCGCCGACGTGCTCGCCCACGACCACTCCGGCACCACGTTGACCGCGGCGGGCCTGCTGCTGCTCGCCGGTGTGGCCGGCAAGAGCGCGCAGTTCCCGCTGCACACCTGGCTGCCGGACGCGATGGCCGGTCCGACCCCGATCTCCGCGCTGATCCACGCCGCGACGATGGTCGCCGCCGGGGTGTACGCGGTGGCCCGGCTCTACCCGCTGTTCACGGCTGCGCCGGTGACGCTGACGGTGCTGGGGGTGCTCGGCGCGATCACGCTGCTGCTCGGCGCGCTCGCCGCCACCGCCCAGGACGACATCAAACGTGTGCTGGCCTGGTCGACAGTGTCCCAGTTGGGCTACATGACCGGGGCGCTGGCGGTCGGCTCACCGTCGGCCGCGTTGTTCCACCTGCTCACCCATGCCGCCTTCAAGGCGCTGCTGTTCCTCGCTGCCGGCGTGGTGATCCACGCCGTCGGCACCACCCTGATGTCGGAGATGGGCGGGCTGCGGCGCAGCATGCCGGTGACGTTCTGGTGCACTGTGGTGGGCCTGGGTGCGCTGGCCGGGGTGCCGCCGTTGGCCGGTTTCTGGAGCAAGGACGGCGTACTGACGGTCGCCGAGTCGGCCGCCCTGGAGGGCACCGGCCCGGCACCGTCCTGGGTCGGCTGGATCGTCTGGGTCGCCGGGCTGGTCGGCGTGGCCGTCACCGCCTGGTACGCCGGTCGGTTGCTGCTGCGCGCCTTCTTCGGCACTGCGCGCCTGCCCCTGGTGCGGCCGCACGACCCGCCGGCGGTGCTGCGCTGGCCGGTGGTGCTGCTGGCCGTGCCAGCCGCGCTGCTCGGTCTGGCCGGGTTCGTCGGGGCATTCGCCGACCGCCTGCGGTTCCCCACCGTCCCGGTGGCGGGTTCCGAGGACGGCTTGGTCCACCTGGGGTCGGGGGTGCTGCTGCCGCTCGCGTTCCTGCTGCTCGGCGCCGGGCTGGTGACGCTGGGCTGGCGTCGTGACCAAGCCGCCGACCCGGCCGCCGCGTTGGGTCCGCTGCGGCCGGTCTTCGCCAGCGCGTTCCGGCTCGACGACGTCCAGCACACCCTTGTCGTACGCCCTGTGCGCGCGTTGGCCCGTGTCGTGCGCACCGGTGACGAGGTGCTGGTGGACGGTGCTGTCGAGGGCAGTGGCCGAGCCGCGTCCGGTCTGGGTGCGGGGCTGGCCGCGCTGCACCGCGCGGCGCTGCCCCGGGCCGCCGCCGGTGTGCTGGCCGGCGCGCTGCTCATCGGCCTGGCCGCCGCGGTCATTGGAGGAACCCGATGAGTGTCGGGCAGGGGTTGCTGGTCGCGGTGTTGGCGCTGCCGGCGCTGGGCGCGGTCGCGGTGGCGGCGACGCCCCGGGACCGGGCGGCCCGGTTGGTCGGGACGGTCGCGGCGGCGTTGACCCTGCTGGCGACGGCGGCGCTGGTGTTCGGCCGTCGGGACTGGCTGGTCTGGTCGGACAACGGGCCGGCGGTGCGCCCGTGGCACCAGCTGGATCTGCCGTGGGTGCCCGGCCTGGAGTTGCGCTTCCACCTCGGCGTCGACGGCATCTCCTGGCCGTTGGTGGTGTTGACGGCGCTGCTCACGCTGCTCTGCTGCGCGTACACGATGTGGCGGGTGCCCGGTGGCGGCAGCGGCCGGGCGTTGGTCGCGCTGCTGCTGGTGGTCGAGGTGGGCATCCTGGGCACCTTCCTCGCCCTGGACTTGGTGCTGTTCTTCCTCTTCTTCGAGGTCGTCCTGCTGCCGATGTACGCGATCATCGCCGGCTGGGGTGGCGCGGACCGGCGTCGGGCGGCCCGGAAGTTCGCGCTCTACACGCTGTTCGGGTCGGTGCTGCTGCTGGTCGGCGTGTACGTCGTGGTCGCCGCCGCCGGCACCGCCGACCTGGTGACGTTGACCGGTGGGGCAGGGTTGTCCAGGGGCATCCAGTTGGCCGCGTTCACGCTGTTGGCGTTGGCGTTCGCGGTGAAGAGCCCGCTGTGGCCGCTGCATTCCTGGTTGCCCGACGCGCACACCCAGGCACCCACCGTGGGCAGTGTCGTGTTGGCCGGTGTGCTGCTCAAGATGGGCACGTACGGTCTGATCCGGGTCGCGGTCGGGGTGGCGCCGGAGGGTGCCCGTTGGGCGGCGCCGGTGCTCGGCGTGCTGGCCGTCGCCGCGATCCTGATCGGTTCGCTGGTCTGCCTGGCCCAGTCGGACGTGAAGCGGCTCATCGCGTACTCGAGCGTGGGGCACATGGGTTTCGTGCTGCTCGGCGTCGCCACGTTGACCGCCACCGGCATCCAGGCGGCGTTGATCGGCAACGTCGCGCACGGCGTGATCACCGGTCTGCTGTTCTTCCTGGCCGGGGCGGTGAAGGACCGTACCGGCACGGGCGCGCTCGCGGAGCTGTCCGGGCTGCGGGAGACAGCGCCCCGGTTGGCGGGTCTGCTCGCGTTCGCGGCGATCGCGTCGCTGGGCCTGCCCGGGCTGGCCGGCTTCTGGGGTGAGGCGTTCGCGGTGGTCGCCGCGCTGCAGGTGGGCGGCCCGCTCTGGACCACCCTCGGGGTGCTGGCGGCGGTCGGTGGGGCGCTCACCGCCGCGTACTTCCTGCGGTTGCTGCGCCAGGTCACCCACAACCGACCGAGCCCCGCCGTCGGGCAGGTGGGCGCCGGCCTGGCCGGCGCGGAGTTGACCGCCTGGGTGCCGCTGGTGCTGCTCGCGTTGGCCATCGGGCTGGCGCCGACACTGGTCCTCGGTGTCGCCGAGGCCCCCGTCGACGCCCTCATCGGGGTGGTCAAGCCATGAACGTCGTGCAGAGCGTGGACAGCGTCGCGCTGCTTCCGGCCTACCTGGCCGCCGGCACGGCCGTGCTCGTCCTCATCACCGACCTGCTCGTGGCGCGGCCACGGGCCACCATCGCGGTGGCTGCGCTCGGCGCGCTCGGCACCGCCGTCGCTTCCGCGCTGGTCGGGGCGGGTGCCGAGCGGCGCACGTTCTGCGTGGGCGCCGACTGCTCATGGATCTTCGGCGGTCGCGCGGCACTGGTCGGCGTGGTGGTCGCACTGCTGACGCTGGGTGTGCTCGGGCTGTCGGTGCCGGCACTGCGGGCCGGGCGGTCACCGGTCGGGGAGTACGCCTTCCTGCTGGCCTGCTCGATGACCGGCGGCGTGGTGCTCGGCGCGGCCGGTGACCTGATCACGCTGATCGTCGCCCTGGAGACGTTGACCCTGCCGCTGTACGTGCTGGTCGGCCTGCGTCGGGGCAGCCTCGCCAGCGCCGAGGCGGCGTTGACCTTCTTCGTGGTCAGCGTGGTGGCGACGACGCTGACCCTGCTCGGCGCGGCGCTGCTGTACGCGGTGACTGGCGGGCTGCACCTGGACCGGCTCGGCGGGTTGCTCGCCGAGCAGCCTGAGCTGCGGGACCTGCCGTTGACCAGCGCCGCGGTGGCGGTGCTGCTGGTCGGGTTGGCGTTCAAGGTGGCGGCGGTGCCGTTCCACGCCTGGGCGCCGGCCACCTATGACGGCGCGCCGCTGCCGGTGGCCGCGTACCTGTCCACCGCGTCGAAGCTGGGCGGCCTGATCGCACTGCTCGCCGTGGTGCAGCGGGCGTTGCCCGCCGACCAGACCGGCCCGGTGCTCGCGGTGCTCGCGGTGCTCACCATGACCGTGGGCAACCTGGTGGCGCTGCGGCAGCGGCGGACCGTCCGGCTGCTCGCCTGGTCGTCGGTCGCGCAGGCCGGCTACATCCTCGCCCCGCTGGGAGCTTTGGCGTTGGCCGCCGGGCGCACCGACGAGGCGCGGTCCGCGGCGTACGCGGCCGCCGTGGCGTACGCCGTCTTCTTCGTGGTGTTGGAGCTTGCCGCCTTCGCCGGGCTGACCGCCCTGCGGCCGGCGGGCGCGGACGGCGGCACGCTGGACGACCTGCGCGGCGCGGCCCGCCTGCATCCGTGGCGGGCGGCGGCGTTCGGTCTCGCGCTGGTGGGTCTGGCCGGTCTGCCGCCGGGGCTGGCCGGCCTGTTCGCGAAGGTGACAGTGGTCCGGGCGCTGCTGGACGGTGGCGCGGCGTGGCTGGCGCTGGTGGTGGCGCTGAACGCCGTGATCGGCCTCGCCTACTACCTGCGGGTGACCGCCGCGCTGTGGGCGCCGACGCCCCTCGCCGCCCCGAACGTCGGCGGTGCCGCGGCCGTACCCGTGGTGGGTGTGGTGGGGGTGGTGCTGGTGGTGGCGACGGTGGCCGCCGTGGTGCTGGGTGTCGCCCCGCAGTTGGTGCTCGACCTGGCCGGCCGTTGACCTGACCTGCGACTTCGGTCTCAGTGAACTCTCAGCGTTGTAACGGATGGTTGGTGGGTACCGGGTTGTTGAACCGGTCAGCGGATCCCGGCGATCCGTGCACCGAAGGAGACATCGTGCACCACAACCGTCTGAAGACCGCAGCGCTGCTTGGCCTGCTCAGCGCCCTGATCCTGGCGGTGGGCTACTGGTTCGGCGGCAGCGGCGGCCTGGTCATCGCCGTCCTCGTGTCTCTGGTCATGAACGGCGTTTCCTACTTCTACTCCGACAAGCTCGCACTGCGCTCGATGGGGGCGCAACCGGTCACCGAGGCGCAGTTCCCCGAGCTGTACCGGATGGTCCGGGAGTTGGCCGCCGACGCCCGGCAGCCGATGCCGCGCCTCTACGTCAGCCCGACCGCGCAGCCCAACGCGTTCGCCACCGGTCGTAACCCGCAGCACGCGGCCGTCTGCGTGACCCAGGGCATCACCGAGATCCTCGACTACCGCGAACTGCGCGGCGTGATCGGGCACGAGCTGTCCCACGTCTACAACCGGGACATCCTGATCTCCAGCGTGGCGGCCGGCCTGGCCAGCATCATCACCCTGCTGGCGAACCTCGCCTTCTTCATCCCGCTGGGCGGCGGGGACGACGAGGACCGTCCGAACCCGGCTGTGTTGCTGCTCACTCTGATCCTGGGCCCGATCGCCGCCACGGTGATCCAGCTGGCGATCAGCCGGAGCCGCGAGTTCCAGGCGGACGCCTCGGGCGCCGAGTTGAGCCGCGACCCGCTGGCCCTGGCCAGCGCGCTGCGCAAGATCGACGCGGTGGCCCGACGCCGGCCACTGCCGGCCCAGGGCCAGCTCACCAGCACCGCCCACCTCATGATCGCCAACCCGTTCCGGGGTGGCGGCATGGCCGCGCTCTTCTCCACGCACCCGAAGATGGAGGACCGCGTGGCCCGGCTGGAGCAGATGGCCCGCAACTCGGGGCCGGTCCAGTTCCAGCGCTGACCCGCTGATCGACCGCCTCCGCCCGTACCCGGCCACGCCGGGTACGGGCGGACTGCTGTATTTCCGTTGTCTACCCGCCCGGCGGTGGCGTTAGGGTCATAACGGCTCACGCTCATTACACCCTCGGGAGGTTCACGGTGACCGCGCTGCGTCAGTACCTGGGTGTCTGGCGGATCCCCGGGGCGCCCATGCTGCTGGTCACCGGCATCATCGGGCGGCTCGGAATCGGCATGACCCCCCTGGCGCTGCTCCTGGTGGTCGAACAGGTGACCGGGCGCTACTCGCTGGCCGCCATCGCGGGCGGCATCTACGCCCTCGCCGGTGCCGCTCTCAGCCCGATCGCCGGACGGATCGCCGACCGGGTCGGCCCCACCCCCGTCCTGCTGCTCACCGCCGTCGCCCACCCGCTGGCGCTCATCGGGTTGCTGTTGGCCAGCCGCTCCGGCGACGACGCTCTCCCCGTCATCTACCTCGCCGCAGGCGTGGCCGGTGCCACCTACCCGCCACTCACCGCCGCCATCCGAGGCGCCTGGAACGACCTGACCAGCCCCAACTCCGGCCGTTCCCACCTCCGCAACACGGCAATGGCCGCCGAGACCACCCTCTTCGAGATCGTCTTCGTCCTCGGCCCACTGCTCGTCGCCGGCTTCGTCCTCGTCGCCGACGCGTCGGCCGCGCTGATCGGTGCGGCGGTGGTCACCCTGTTCGGCACGACCGCCGTGGCCCTCGGCCGGGTCATGCGCGGCTGGAGCCCGCACCCGCGCGAACACCACGCCCGCGGGCTCGGCCCGCTACGGGTCCCCGGCTTCCCGGCCCTGCTGATCTGCGTGGCCGGCCTGGGCATCGCGTTCGGGGCCGCCGGGGTGATCGTGCCGGCGTTCGCGAGCGACCACAGCACCGACGACCCGGAGAGCCTCGCCGGTGTGCTCCTCGCGGTCTGGGGGATCGGCAGCGCCCTCGGTGGGCTCTGGTTCGGCGTCCGCAGGCCAGCACCGAACATGACCCGGCAGTTCGCCTTCCTGCTCGCCGCGCTGGCCGCCACCTTCGCCGTGTTCGCGGTGATGCCCACCCCACTGGCGTTGGGTGTCGCCCTGGTCGCCGGCGGGGCCACCATCGCGCCCGCGTTGACCCTGGAGAACACCCTGGTCGGCCGGATCGCCCCGACCGGCATGCTGAACGAGGCGTACACCTGGGTGGTCACCGTCGCGGTGGCGTCCAGCGCGGCCGGCGGCTCGGTGGCCGGCGTGATCGTGGACCACGCCGGCGGCGTCCGCTGGGCGTTCCTGTTCGCCGGGGCTGCGGTCGCCGTCGGTGCCGTGGTCGCCGCACTGCCCGCCGGCCCCATCGCCCGCGCGGAAACCACAGCGGTACGCTCCGAACAGCCCGTCCCCGCCTGACCGCGTGCGTACCTAGCGGGCGTCTCGGTCGGCCCGTGCTGTGGTCGGATCGTGCTTGATCGACTCAGGTTTCTGAATGTCGCGGTGTCCCAGTCGCTTGGATGCCCCGACTTCCAGGAACCCGAGTCGATCTCACTCGGGTGCGCTGCGTCCCCGGGCCGGATCGCCGTGGACAGCCGTCAGCGGTAGTTGTTGAACTGAAGGGCGACGCCGAAGTCCTCGCCCTTCAACAGCGAGATGACGGCCTGCAGGTCGTCGCGCTTCTTGCCGGTCACACGCAACTGATCGCCCTGGATCTGCGCCTGCACGCCCTTGGGACCCTCGTCGCGGATCTTCTTGCTGATGGCCTTGGCCTTGTCCGCCTCGATGCCCTGGATCACCTTGCAGTCGATCTTGAAGATCTTGCCCGACGGACGCGGCTCCCCAGCATCCAGCGACTTCAGCGAGATGTTCCGCTTGACGAGCTTCTCCTTGAACACGTCCAGCGCGGCGCGGACACGCTCCTCGGTCTCCGCCTGAAGACCGATCGCCTCCTCGCCCGACCAGGAGATCTCAGCGCCGGTGCCGCGGAAGTCGAACCGCGTCGCAAGCTCCTTCTCCGCCTGCCGAAGGGCGTTGTCGACCTCCTGACGGTCAACCTTGCTCACGATGTCGAACGACGGGTTCGCTGCCATGTTTCTGCTCCTGCTGTCCGGCGGTCTGGGCCTGCCGTCGGCCGCCGACCAGCGGCACGACCCCCTGACGGTACCCGGTTGCGTCGGTGCCGGGGGGAGCCGCTATTCTTGCTTCCGCCGCCGCGTTGCGACGCGGTGGGGTGCCCTGGCGGGTTGCCCGAGCGGCCAATGGGAGCGGACTGTAAATCCGTCGCGAAAGCTTCAGAGGTTCGAATCCTCTACCCGCCACCAGGTGCAGACACGGCCCCTGACCAGCAGAGATGCTGATCGGGGGCCGTTGTCGTTTGTCTGGTTGAGTCCGGCTGGGTCCAGGCGTTGACGACTGGTTGTGGGCAGATGGTGGGCAGGTCGATCTTGCCCTTGAGGCCTCCTCTGAGCCTGCGAAAGCTGGTGCTCGGGGAAGCTGGGCCTGGCGTGGGCCGTGCCTGGAGCGACCGGCTGAGGGCTGCCTGTCGGGCCTTGCTGGCTGCCGGAGGTAGACCGGGGGCAAGTCAGTCCCGGGGTTGGACTGGCGCGGCAGTCGGAAGCCCTGGCCCTCGATCAGGTCGACCTGCCGGCTTCCGTATCGCCTGGTCGTGGTCGTGCTGCTTTTAGATCAGTTGAGTTCGGGGCGGCGGTCCGGCGGCACTCGGTGGCTCTCCGCCCCGGCGCCGAAGGCAGCCGGGGCGGCTTGCCGCCGGCCGGTTCACCGCCCGCGCCGCGCGAAGCGCGGCGCCTTGATCCAGAACAGAGGAATTCGGCAGCGAGCGACGCGACGGGGGCGAGACATCTCGCTCGCAGTTTCGGGAGGGTCGCCCGTCTGCATCTACTTGTGATCCAGCTCGTCTTTGGTCCGCCCTCGGCTGGGTTGCATCTGTTGCTCCGGGCTCCGTGGCCTTATCGCCGCCCTCCGAAGGCAGCTGCGGACACGAACATCGCTGCCTGCACTCCACGGGTGCGCCGCCCCGGCATGAGCCTATGGTGTGCGCGCAGTCACTCCTTAGGAGTGGCCTCGGGCTTTGACGGGGCAGGCGCCGAGGCTGGGGCCGGGCCGGCAGGTACCGCCGGAGCGGTGCTCACGGTTATGATCTGCGTAGATGGATTGCCGTTCCGGAATTCCACCTGTGGATTTGGCGGAACATGCGGACGGCCAGAGTCGTTTTTGTCCTCAGTCACTGATCTCTCCTCTTACTCAAAGACCTCAAGAAAGATAACTTCATCCCAGCGGATGAGCATACCACCAGGCCCGAATATCAGCTCCTGATCATCGTTCCTCAGAAACTCTCCTGTAGTGTCATCGACCGCTACGGTCTGCGATAGATACAGATCGCCCGCCTCTGGATACCCGCTAGCGTGCGATCGCTTACCATCCGCCGAGGTGCCAAATGCGCCGGCAATATACTGCCCCGATTTCAGCTTAATCCGCAAAATGGCAGTCGGTCGGCGGTGCGAGAAGAGGAAGTCCCAAGCACGCGGCTCTGGCGATCCCCTTACAAGCGAGCGCAACCGCAGCCAGTCCTTGGTGATCCCTTCCCCGACCAGCCAGCCAGCCAAGTACGGTATTGCGACGTAGCAGACTGCCGTTAGCTCGATGGCCCACGGCGAAACTTCGCCTCGCTCGAGTCTTCCTGTCGCCACAAGTTCGACATAAAGCTTATATGTGAGGCCACTCAGCAACGCCTGGAAGATGATGCTAACGGCAAGGAACCGAGTCACTCGGTCAGGAAGACTAACTCCGTAAGACCCGACTCTCGCGCCGTAGGCGAACGTGCAAGCTGCACCCGGAAGGATGGCCATTATCGCTACGGCCAAGGCGAGGAAAGTGGTTGGCATGCAGGTGCTTGGTCCTTCTGCTGGGCTTACTCTGAGATTCAGAGTGAGACAGTACCGTCTAGGTGCCATCCTGGTGCTCTTGCAGATGTCAAACCGCAACGTTGATACCCAGGCACGAGCAGGGCTCCTTACGCCTCTGACCCGGGGAAAACAGGTCACGTACGTCCATGCTTGCCCAGCGGTTTGCGCTCTCGTCGTCACTCAGTCTCTTGCTAGCCCGTTTTCGGCTCTCGTTGGTTTACGCTCAGGTCTTCGCTTCCTGGGCGGACAGCCGAGGCACGGCGTTTCGCTCACGGGTTTATGCTGAGCAGCGCCCTGCGGCTATCACCGCTGAACGCCGTCCGGCCATACCACGACAACGGGCTTTCCCAATTGTTGGGCGTAATTTACGATATCGGCCGTCCCGCCTTTACCGCGGGCAGGCTTTCCATCCCAAACGGCGATGAGATAGTCGGCCAATCGTGCGATCTCCCGGCCGGCGTCGAGGTATGCCTGCTCGGAAGGTCTTGGATGTTGTAGGACGGTCACTTGAGTTGCCTTGCCACGCAGTTGCAAATATTGTTGCTGCTCCTCGGGAGTTGAGAAGGTTGTTTCGTAATTCTCGGAAGGAATGATTACCCGAAGCTCTCCGCCGTTCGCCAGAACAAGTCGCGCAAACAGCTGGTCGGCCCCCGCCGCAAGTGACGTTATCCCTATCAATGGCCTAGGAGTGAGTTTTATCTCTCTCAGTACTCCACTTGAGACGTAATCTATGGACGCAGCGGGTATGTCCTGATGTCCCGAACTGCCAATCAGGGTCATATCAAATCCTTCTGAACGAGCTGCCAATAATGCTGGCCTAGAGCTGTCAACTGACAGCCCCGGGATCTGACAGCCGCGAAGTACAAGTGGTCTTCGCCGACAGGGTTGATTAGTTTGGCTGAGCGACCCTTCTGAAGCATGCCAAAGTCCGCTTCCTTCTTCTCATCATGTGGCTCCACGTCGGGCTCGTAAGCGGGATCGAGTGGGAGAATGTAGTCCGCTGTTGGGAATAGTGCCAACATATGACGAAGATGACTGAGCGCCATTGCGGGTTCTGCCTGACGTAGCTGATGTAGGCGATCGACGTTTGCCTTGAACGTCGGACGCTGATCCCAGGCGCCAAAGAGTTCTGAAAGATACGCGTAAAGTCCCGCGACCGTTATATTCCCGAGAGTATCAGCCGCGCCACCTTCTAGCGCTGCACAAAGGTAGGTAGAAAAAAGTCCCCGGTGGGCGGCGGTTTCCGCGGCGGTTTGGTCAGATCTCGAAGCACTGAGCATGGTAACGCCGGACTTGATGGATGCCGCAGCGCCTCCTAGTTGAGGAACACCTCCTGCTGCGCCGGAAAAGCAACAATCCAACACTACGATGACTTCGGGAACCTGAGAGTGTTGTATCTTGGTGAGAATCTCGGAGAAGGAGACTCCCGGTGTAGCCGCCGTGCCATCCGTTGTCACCAAGGCGACGTCATTGGTTAGTTGCATGCCGTGGCCAGCAAAATAGAGTAGTGCCACGTTTGCCGACGGTGCAAGTAGGCTATCGAGCGCGGAAATAAATGCGTCCCGCTTCACCGGGCCGCTTGCGCTTACGAGCGCAGCGCAGTCGAAGTTCTTAGTGGAATCCGCATGTCTCGCCAGCAGCGGCTCTAGAGCTTTCACATCATTGCAGCAACCTGCTAAGCGATTGAAATTCGCGTACTCGTCAATTCCGACAAGCAGAGCGCGCTTCACGACGCGTTTTTGCCTTCCCCCATGCCCTGATCGATGAGTGCGGCGACGTTCGGCCAGGTCCACGCTACGGTGCGATTGCGCTGAAGGCCTGCTGGCAGAGTGCTGGACGTGCCCGCACCATCGACGTAGACGCCGAAGACGGGAACATCCTGCGCCTTTGCCATCGCTATTTCCTTTGCGACACCCGTAGCACTTGCCATAAAGCGTCCTACCAGAACAATCAGCAAATTCGTCTTGTTGACCTTCGCTGAGATAGTTGCTTCCCATTCGTTCTGCGGGAGTGAGGACTTTGAAGACCAATCCGAAACCGTAAACGGAGTCGGAGAACTTGATGCGCACTGGCCGGCAAACAAGCGCTTGGAAATCTCATCGTGATCGAAGTCAAAGCTTACAAACGCCCTTGGGCTTGCCACGAAAACTCCCTAGCATCGATCTGTCGGATGTGAGCGCTGGCGGCGGGCCTGCTGACCCTAGGCGGCGCTCGTCGGCCTCGAATCTTAAACCAACAGCGGAGAGCAAAATGCAAGCAGTCGTTAACTCTCCCGTGTTTTTGTCCCAAAAGCGAGAAATCGCGGAAGTCTCTCGAGACGCCGCGCCGCCTTGATGGCGTCCCGGCTGCCCTAGACCCGGCCCGGCGTGGGATCTGGCCGCCACCCGGAGCGCCATGTCGATCGGAGATTGACGAAGGTCGGACGCTGGCGCATCGGGCACGGTCTGCTCAGCCTGCCTAGGGTAGGTGGTTGGCGAGATGGCTGCGCAACCACGCCCGGACTCGATCCTGGAGCCGGAGCACCCTCGCCGGGAGGCTCCTTGGCCGCGATCGCCCCAAGGCGCGCGTCCGGTCGGCGTGCCTTCCCAGCGCCGCGCACGGTGGGACCCGTTTGGCTGCCGGCCAACGATCCGGCCGACTCCTCGGTGCTCTCGTCTTGGGCGGCCCCGATGGGTCGTCCACTGTCCGCGCCAGTCCGTCGGGCCTGTTGCGTGGCCGGAGTGGAGTGATAGTGGGGTCAGCCCGCGCATCGAGGGTGGCTGCCCGTGAGGGCCCCTCTCGGGCCGCGTTGAGGATGTATCGAAGCTGCCGACGGAGTCTTAGGGTCTTGCCCGACGTAGTCGATAGGTCCTGACGACTGTCCTGACGGCTCCGTTCCATCGGGTGACACTCTCGTTTTCGATCAGGATCGCTCCAACGTCAACACCAAAAATTTCTGCAATCTCTGGATCGGCGGGGATTTCACGCTGTCGGGTTTCCGGCTCGGAGCAAGTATCTGACCCGCTCTGGTGGGGGCGGGGGTTCGCGTAGGTGCCGCGGCCGTGTTCGGTTGCGACCAAGCCCGTCTCGCGCAGAACAGCTAATGCCTGGCGTATCGTGCCGCGGCTCGCCCGGAACTCGGTGGTGAGCAGGCTCTCGGCCGGCAGGAGGGCTCCGGGCGGTATCGCACCGCTCTCGATGCGCAATCTGAGTTTGTCCGCGATGACGCGATAACGAGGCTGTCCGAAGTGCGGGATGGGCACGTGTTCACCGTACCTGGCACTTGTCTTACCAAGTGCCAACCAAGTGACCTGTTTCGACGTCTAGACAACTCGTCTACTTGTAGATACGTTTCCTTGGGTGCGGCTGGGGTGACGGCTCGTGTCAGGGATGGTCTTGCGCTGACCCTGGTCGCACCTGATGCGCGGCGTCCTGTCGGACCGGTTGCGGTAGCCGCGCGTACAAGTTGGCTCGGCGATACCCGACCCGTCCGGCGTCGGACGGTGCGCCGTGCCTTCATCCGGGCCGGTGGCCGGCCGCATTCCCCCGCGGCTGGCCACCGGTCCCCGTCTACCTGTGGAGGTGCGATGTCCGGCTCCCATCGTCGACACCATTGGATCTCGTCCTGGTGGTCGCGGAGACGCCCATCTGCCCGGAGTGCCAGCAGCAACGGTCGGTCGGGTCCTCGCGCGGCTTCTACAACCTCCTCCCCTCGGTGGTCGACGGGTGTCACCCGCGAACTGCCTGCGCTCCGGTACGCACCCCTGATGACGCGAGCCCAGCTCTTCCGAGGCAACGGCGGGCGGTGGCCGCGATGAGTCGTACGAACAAGCCGGCTGCCGTCACGAGCCACCCGGACTGGTGCGCCCGGGATCGCTGCGGCTACCTGGTGCCGCCGGTGATGACGCATATGGCCCGTCGTCATCGCGGCCCAATGCAGAGGGCCGGCGACAGCCGAGCGGGCGGGCTCGTCGTCACGTACCTCATCAGCAGTGAGGCTTCGGATGGCCCCATGGTCGGTGTTCACGTGACGTGCCGGGCCGGGAACGCCTGGGCGGAGTTGTCCTTGCCGCAGGCAGCCCAACTGGTCGAGCACCTTCGCGGATCGCTGGCACAGGCCACCGGGCAGCAGGGGGCCGACGATGAGTGAGGGCGCTGCCATTCCAGAGGGCCGGTCGCCGTCGTCGATCGCGCCGGTCGTGTGCCCGGTCTGGTGTCGAGGCTGTGGACCGAACGACCCGATGCACCGCGGGCTTCTCTCCACCATCGGACGGGAACGGACCGGCTGGGTCACCGTCCAACTAATCGTCGACCGGTTCGCCCGCCGGGGCCTGGCCGCGAAGCTCGACGCGACCCGCGATGGCGCGACGCAGACCGTACTTCTGTCGCCCGCGCAGGTGGACCGGCTCATCGACGAGCTGGTCTACGCCCAGTTGGAGATGCTGACACCGGCAGAAGGCGGCGAGCGGGCCGGAGAGACGGGGTGAACGCCAACACCCGTCGGGGCTCAGCCGTTCCTCGTACCCCTGGCCTGCGCCCTGCGCGGCCACCGCAAGCAGCGGTTGCCGTACCGCCGGTTCCTGAGCGGCCCGCCGGCGGGACCACCTGGCAGACGTTGGAACGTCTAGGGGGTACGGTGACCGGTGTGCAAGGCCGGGACTGGCGCCCTCGCTACCTGCAACTCGCCGAAGAGTTGCGGGCGAAGATCGTGAGCGGCGAACTGGCCCCCGGCACTCTGATGCCGAGCGAGACCGAGTTGGCCGACACCTCGGGCCTGTCGCGCACGAGCGTCCGCAACGCCATCCGGCAGCTCCGCGAGTGGGGCCTGGTCCGCGCGGAGCAGGGGCGCGGCACCTACGTGCGGGCGCCCCGCCAGCGGGTACGCCGTCGCAACACCGAGCGGTACCAGTGGGAGAAGGATCGCGTCCTGCTCGACGAGTACGAGCGGCTGAAGACTGGCGCCACCGAGCACGACACCGGCCTGACCGTCGACGACCTGAAGTTCCACGCCGAGTACTCCCGGGTGGTGGCCGATGCGGAGATGGCTTCGGCCTTGCAGGTGGAGCAAGGTACGCCGCTGCTGCGCCGGGTCTACTGGACGTCCTCGCGGCACGAGAACGCGCCGCTGACCGTGTCGTACTCCTACCTGCCGTACGACATGGTGGCCGCGAACCCGGACCTGCTCGACGCGGGCAAGGAACCGTGGCCGGGCGGCACGCAGCATCAGCTCTACACGCTCGGCGTTGAGTTGGACCGGATCGACGACGAGATCCGCGCCCGCCCACCGTCGCCCGATGAGGCCGAGTTGCTGGACATCGACCCGGGCGTCTCCGTGCTCACCGTGCGGAAGACGTCGACCGACACCACTGGTCGAGTCGTTGAGGTCGCCGACGTGGTGATGCCGGGCGACCGCACCGAGCTTGTCTACTCCCACAAACTCCAGCGGTGGAAAACTTGACGCAGCTCGTCTCGGTCATCACCCCGGTCCACGCGCCCAGCATCGAGCACCTGGCTGGCGCCTACGAGTCGTTGGCCAAGCAGGAGATGCCTGACGGCTGGGACTGGGAATGGCTCGTCCAGGAGGACGGACAGACCGGCGCCCTGGTCGACGCGCTGCCCGACGATTCTCGAATTAGTCTCGGCACCGGCCGTCCCGGTGGGCCTGGAGTTGCCCGCACCCTCGCGCTCTCCCGAGTCTCCGGGCAACTCATCAAGGTCCTGGACGCCGATGACCAGCTGACCCCCGGCGCACTCACCCGGGACATCGCCGCGTTCGACGCACACCCGCAGATCGGCTGGACCACCTCGCGGGTACTCGACCTGCTGCCCGACGGTTCGACCGCCGGATGGGACAAGGACCCAGCCGGCGGGGTCATCGACCGCGGTTCTGTCCTGACGTTCTGGAAGGCCAACGACTACCGAGCATCGGTGCATCCGGCGACGCTGTGCCTGCGGCGGGATCTCGTCTTCGCTTTAGGTGGCTGGATGGCTTTGCCAGCCTCTGAGGACACCGGCCTCCTGCTCGCCGCCAACGCGGTCACCGCGGGCTATTTCACCCGGGAGTACGGCTTGCTCTACCGCAAGTGGCCTGGCCAGGTGACCAGCCAGGCCGCGCACCGGGAACCGGCCGAGTACCAGGGACGGATGAGGATCATCGAGGCCCGAGCCAACGCCCTGGCCTCGATGATCCCGAACGGCTTCGATGGCAGCGCTACGTCGTAGCTTCGTGCCCCGGCATCCCGTGGGTACGCCGCCGTTCCTTCATCTCCGCCTCGAAGATGTGCCGCCGTCCGCCGGCTAGCTTCTCCCGGGCGTCTCGCTCAACCTCTTGGAACGCGGCGTAGTAGCCGTCGTCGAACTCCTCCACGATCTGGAACGTCCACCGGCCGGGTAGCACGTTGCGCCCCAACAGCTCGCGCTCGACCCGGTCGGCCATCTCTTCGTGCCCGGCCTCGCGGAGCAGCTTCACGACCCGGTCAAGGGTGAGATCCGCCCCGCCGACAAGCTGGTGCGCCGAGTAGAGGTGCCCACGCACCCGATGGATCGTCTCCAGCGCCTTGCTCAACTCGCCCAACGCTTCGACGGTGGAGTCGTCCAGACCCCTTGGGCGTCGATGTTCCTCATCAACCGAGGATGCTCCCTGGCTCGGCTTAGTCATGCAGGAGACCCCACTCATGATCTAAAAGTATGGCACCGTAACCCACGGTGCCCACACGGTTACTTCTCGACGATGTCAATATTCGAAACCAGGCGCCGCACGTGTGCCACGGCCTCGGAACTTTGATGGGCGTCTGCCGCGAAGGCTGCCGCAAGCCAGGACGGCCCCTTGGATACCCCCGTCGCCGGAGCGAAAGCTTCTAGATCGCCGTCTCGAACTACGCGAAGTCCGAGAGTATCAAGTTCGGTGATCAGTTCCTCAGCTGCTTTGCGGCTCTCACCCTTGAAGGCTCGCATGCCGTATTCCTTGAGAGCCTTCCAAGGGCTCTCCCCAAGTCGCATTTGCACTTGGACTTCTCTTCGGCGCTCGGCGGTGTAGGGTTCGTTTCCGCGCGGGCGAAGGACGGCTTCAACAGCACCGAATATGTCCGCGCAGGTTGCGGGTGTGCGTTGCTGGCGGAAGGCATGAGTTGCCGTCATATACCTAGTTTTCAATGCGTCCCAAGAGCCGCCGATGGATTCTACGAGCTTCTTGATCGTTGGTTCGTCATCGAAAACGTCGAGATCGGGTGTGACTACTACCCTTACGCCGGCAGTTCTGAGTGCTACAGCAATTTTGGCCATTGCGTGTTTGCCTGATGACGGCACGAAAAGCACCTCGCTAGGTGGATAGGAGGCGTAGCTAGGGTCGGACGCTATGAATTCGAGCGTTGCCTGGTAGAACCGACAGTCATCGTTGCCTTCGGCAATTACAACAAGCTTGTGGAAGAGGCCTTCGAGCGCATTGCTGTATCGGAGGATGGAGTCCTTAGTGAGTTCCCCGACGGACTCTGACTCCAGCTGGAATGCTCTAGTGATAGAACCCTCTCGATCCAGCCTGACGATCGATACCGGAATCTTCGTATCATGCAGTAAGCCCGCAACTAAATTCCGGTCATGTGTAGCGAGAATAACCTGCAGTTGCCTTGCGTGCGAAATTTTCGCTAGCAGGCGCCCCAACTCGAAGGCCTGAGGAGGGTGAAGAAAGGCTTCGGGCTCATCTACGAATATTACGGGATAGGATTCGGTAACGATAGGCAGCATCAGGCCTAGCATGCTCCGCATGCCATCCCCCTGTTCGGTGAGGAGGGGGAGTTTTGCCATGGCATGGCGATATTCTAGGGGGATCGCATTCACGGGTGGGGCCGGCATTCCTGGGCGCCCAACTCTAATCTTTACCTGGCGGTCAAGGTAGTCGAGCGTTAGTGCTTGACCAAAAACGGCCATGGATATGCTGTCGAAATCATGCATGAGGTCGGGGTTGTCCTCGATGCGGTGAATCGGGCCAGCGGGCACCTCGAAAATATTTCCGCGGCGCTCGGTTTCACCAATCTCGTACAGTCGATTCAGCGCCTGGGAATGATATGCGAAGTACTCGCGCAGTCCGCCGAAGCTCTCTCCCGTGTCGGCCTGCCTGAACATCGAAATTATTTCGCCAGGTCCCCTCACGCCTTGCCCTCTCGATGAGGCGAAGCCTGGGTTGTAAGAGAAGGCGGAGTCATGGAAATAGCCATGTTCGCGGAGCCAGGCAAAGAGGTCCTTCACTTCGCCACCCTTGATGACCTCTAGCCGTTCAAGGACCCGCCTTCGTTCTCCGGATTGTGGGTTGATCTGGCCAAGCCATTCGTGCATTTCGGCAAGAATGGTGCTCTTTCCGACGTTATTCCCGCCCACGAAGGCTGTTACGCCAGATTCGGTAACTTTGACCACGTCGCCGCTCTGCAGCACTATCGAGTCTATTCGTGCGGCAAAGGCTTCCGCCTTGCCGTCTTGATATCCGGCGGGGATTACCTCTGCCCAACGAGACGGCATCTCTTCCACGGGTGTCATCCTCGCATCTCCTGCTCTGCGTTCTTAGCAGCCGCGCCCGCCGTTCAGGCGTACGACCTTGAGATACTTGTTGACTTGTCTGCCAAGTGCCGTCTACCTTGGATCGCAACTTGGCAGACAAGTTAACAAGCTGGAGGTTGAGCGATGGCTCTGCGTGGCGGCACGAGGTTCGCGGTGCGGTGTGAGGACGTGTTCCCGGCGGGGTGCGCGTTGGTACCCGAGTCTCTGGGCGAGGTCGAGGACTACGACGAGAAGACCGGTCGGCGTAGCCCGGCGAAGGACAAGCTGACCGGCCAGCGGGTGTGGCAGGTCCGGGTGATGGACCTGGATCCGGAGCTGGGGAAGCGGTCGCGGGAGACGACGGTGAAGATCTCGGCGGACTACCAGCCGGTGCCGCCGACGGGCGGCTTGTTCGAGGCGGTGGAGTTCGACGGCATGACCGTCACGCCGTACGTGGGCAACAACGGTCGGATGGCGTATTCGCTGCGGGCGACCGGGATGCGTGCCCCGGCGGGCGTGGCGACGAAGGCGGCGCAGTAGCCGCATGTGGTGGGGGCGGGGCTGTCAGGTCTTGGCGGACGGCAGCCCCGCCCTGTGTCTCTTTCCCCTGCTCTGTCGAGAGAGGTAGTGACGTGTCCAAGCGTATGCCTGCCGTCCTGCGGCGGCCCACAGTGGCGGGTGCCCGATGATGCGCCGGCCGCGGGGCGAGGTCGTGATGACCACCGCCGGGGACCTGATGGTGATCCGCCCGCGTCGCCTTGAGCTGCCGGTCTGGCTGATCGCGCTCGGCCTGGTGCTGCGGTGGCTGTGGCGGGGCCTGTGGTGGTGTCTTCGCCACCCGGTCGCCGTCGGCCTGGTCGTGGTCGGGGTGACCCTCTACCAAGAGTTCGGCCGGGCCGGCGTGATCGTGCCCGTGGTCCTGGCCGCCGCCGTGTCAGCGCTGTGGCGGTGGCGGCACGAATCGTCCTGGTGGACCTGGTGCGCCGGCCCGATCCTCGGCCGGTTCCGTCAGCTCTTCGTCTACCGACGGGCCTGGCGCGAGGCAATGACCCTCTGCGGCCTGGCCAAGGTGTACGACCATCGCACGGTCCTGCCTGAGCTGCTGCGGGTCCGCTCGGACCAGGCGCTCGACGTGCTGACCATCCGCATGGTTCGCGGCCAGACACCCGAGGAATTCCAGAAGGCAACAGCAAACCTGGCGTACGCCTTCGGCCGGCGGCACGCCCGCGTCTACTCCGAGCGCCCCGATGACCCGCCGATCCGTTCGGGCTACTGGGCGCTGGTCCTGGGCGCGGTGGACCGGCTGCGGTTCCGGGACCGGCCGTCGGTGGTCTACCTGGTGGTGGTCCGCACGGACGCGCTGCGCACCCTGGTCGACCCGTTCGACGTCCCGTCGGTGCCCGACTTCACCGCGCTGCCCCTGGCTCGACGGGAAGACCTGCGGCACTGGTGCCTGCACCTGCTCGCCACGCACGTCCTCATTGGCGGCGCCACCCGCTCCGGGAAGGGCTCGGTCCTGTGGTCGCTGGTCCGCGTCCTCGCTGGCGGGATCTCCTCCGGGCTGGTCCGACTCTGGGTGATCGACCCCAAGGGCGGCATGGAGTTCGCCATGGGTCGGCCGCTGTTCGCCCGCTTCGCCTGCAAGTCGTTCGAGGCTATGGCCGACCTGCTCGACGAGGCGGTGACAGTGATGCGGGAGCGGCAGACCCGCCTTGCCGGCGCCGTGCGGGTCCACACTCCGACCCTGGATGACCCCCTGGTCGTGGTCGTCATCGACGAGATGGCGGCCCTGACCGCCTACCTCCAGGACGTCGACCTACGCAAGCGCATCGGAGGCTCGCTCGGGTTGCTGCTGTCGCAGGGTGCCGGCGTCGGCATCCTGGTGGTGGCCGCGTTGCAGGACCCCCGCAAGGAGGTGCTGCCATTCCGGGACCTGTTCCCGACCCGGATCGCGCTCGGCCTGACAGAGGCCGCTCAGGTCGACCTCGTGTTGGGCGACGGTGCCCGCAACCGGGGTGCCCTCGCCGACCAGATGCCGCGCTGGGCCAAGGGCGTCGGCTACGTGATCCTCGACGGCGCCCCAGAGCCGGCCCGGGTCCGCTTCTCCTACATCTCCGACGACCACATCCGGGAGCTGGCCGCCGAATACCCGGCACCGGCCGATGCGGCGGGCATCCTCGCCCAGGTCGGCCGGGAAACCGCCACCGAACCGACCCGACCGCCCCTGCCCCGGCAGCGTCGTGGGCCGCTGCTGCCCGACTCGCTGCTGAACATCCTCGACCGGGACACCGACGGGGGTGAGCCGCGGTGACCGCCCCGACCGACGGCCGGACCTTCTACCGGCTCCGCGCCCCCGGCACCGATGGCGCCACCAGCACGGCGGTGTCTGTGCGCGTCGAGCCCGCCCGGCCCGATGCGTACCCGGTCTATCTCGCGGTCGGTGGCGGCCGGCGCCGCATGTACCTGACCCCCGACGAGGCGTGGGCGCTGTGGCGCTGCCTCTCCGAAGCGGTGGCCTCCCTCGGCGAGCCACCCGACCACATCCGTACCCGCGTCGCCCCGGCCCGGAGGTAACCGATGTCCCTCAAGAGCTTCTTCCTCGGCACCCACCGCCTCAAGCCGCTGCACATCGAACTCAACGGCTCCCCGGACCGCCTCGCCGGCGCCCTGCACGGCCTGGCGCACATGGTCAACCGCCGCCGCGACCTCAACGGCCAACAGATTTGCATCATCCTGACCGTCCGCGACAACGGCGGCGGCCGATGATCCGCGAACGTGCCGAGTCGGGCGTCCGGGTGCTGATCCTGCTTGTCGTCGGCACCATGGCCGGCGCTGCCGCCTTCACCCACGTCCACGATCTGACCGTCGCCCACGGCCAACCTGACTGGATCGGTTGGGCCAACGCTGTAGCGGTCGAGCTGATGGCGATCTACCTAGGCCTGGAGATCCGTGCCCGTCGCCGCGCTGGTCGACCCGTCGGCCTGGTCGGCGTACTCCTGGTCGCGTTCGCGCTGCTCTCCCTCGCCGCCCAGGTCGCCGAAGCCGAACCGTCCGTCTGGGGCTGGATCGTCGCGGCGGTGCCGTCGCTGGCCTTCCTCGCCCTGGTCAAGGTCGTCCTGTCCAGCGAACCCGCCACCCCGCCGGCATCGGAGCCCGATCAGCCGCAGGGCGACTGGTATGACGAGCCGCAGCCGGTCGAACCCGCGCCGCCGGCTCCGGTGATGCCGCCGGCATCACCCGCGGTGCTGCCTCCAGTCGGCGCTGTCCACCCCAACCGGCCCCAGGTCGTCGGGATCATCCGATGACGGCCACCCTCGCCGCCCGGCGGCGGCTACCGGAACTCGTGCACGACCTCAATCAGCCCAACGATGTGGGCGTTGAACTCGTCCAGCTCCTCGGCCGGCACCCACAGCTCCAGAATGGTCTTCCCGCCGGCCTGGCGAACCGGGTAGCGGCTCAGGAACTCCGACTCGACCCGGAAGCGGGTCACGTAGCCGACGCCGGACGCGGGTACGTTCCAGTCCCGGGCGATCTTCACCGCGTAGTCCTCGTTCAGGACCGGGTAGAAGATCGGCTGATCCGGCAGACGCGGCGGCCACGCCCGCCATCCGGACTCTCGGACGAGGTCCAGCTCTTTCGGTCCGGTTGGGCGCCACAGCACCGTCGTACCGTCTTCGCTGTTCATGTCGACCTCGCCGTTCGGATCCTGGGTGAGCCCGGACAATACCGGCGGACCTGCACCCGGGACCACCGCATTCACCTCGCGGTGGGGGTGGGCCGATGACGGCTCCGACCCTGCCCGGCCTCGAACCCGCCCCGACCCCGGTTGCTCCTCGGCCGGGGTCGCGGGCGGCCCGCATGGCGCTGCCCCGCTCAATCGACGTCCTTAAGGACATCGCCATCGAGTACGGCGTCTGCGTCCGCCCGCTCGCGATGCGCCGCACCGACCTCGACACCGGCCTGACCGAAGTCATCGACCTGCCCTGCGGCGCGACCCGCGAGGACAAGTGCCCGCCGTGCGCCAAGAAGAACCGCCGGCTACGGCAAGCCCAGATCCGCGAGGGCTGGCACCGCGACGACGAACCGCTACCCGGCCCGGAACCCGCCACCGAGGCGCAGAAGTCCCTGATCCTGTTCCGCGCACACCTGGAGTTCTCCCGCGACGAGGCGGTCAGGGCGGCCCAGTGGGACCAGGTGACCGACCTCGACGAGGCTATCCGCGAGGTAGAGGAAGCCATCACCGCTGAGGGCCTGCGCGGGCGCGTCGGACCACCTCACGTCAGCGACGACGAGGGCCAGGACGACGAGCCCGGCCCACGACGCAAGCGCTCCACCAAGCGGCGCCAGGATGCTCCCGAGCTGCCTCGGCGCAAGGTCGAGCGGCGCACCGTCGGCAAGACCTATACCGCCCCGGACGGCTCCACCTACCAACCGTCGATGTGGCTCACGCTCACCCTCGACTCGTACGGCCCGGTCCGCCCCGATGGCACCCCGGTCAACCCAGCCAGGTACGACTACCGCCGTGCCGCCTGGGACGCCGTGCACTTTCCTCGGCTGCTCGACCGGTTCTGGCAGAACCTTCGGCGGTGCGAGGGCTGGAACGTCCAGTACGCCGGCTGCGTCGAGCCGCAACGCCGACTCGCCCCACACGCCCACTTCGCCATCCGGGGCACCATCCCTCGCGACGTGCTCCGCACCGTGGCGGCGGCGACCTACCACCAGGTGTGGTGGCCTTCGGTGGACGTCCAGCGCTACACCCTCGACCGGCTACCGATCTGGGACGAGCAGGCGACGGCATGGGTCGACCCGGACACCCGCGAGCCACTGACCACCTGGGCGGAAGCCCTCGACAGCATCGACGACGACCCGGATGCCGAACCGGTCCACGTCGTCCGCTTCGGTGCCCAGGTCGACGCCCGCGGCGTCATGCCCGGCACCGAGGACGCCGAACGGACCATCCGGTACGTCACTAAATACATCACCAAGCACACCGGCGACTGCCACAAGGCGACCACCGACCGGCAACGCAAGCACCTCGACCGGCTCTGGCAGCAACTCCAGCTGACCCCCTGCACCGACCGGTGCGCCAACTGGCTGCTCTACGGCGTCCAGCCGAAGAAGGCACACGCCAAGCTCAAGCCCGGCCGCTGCAAGGGCAAGGTCCACCAGCGCGACACCCTCGGCATCGGCGGCCGGCGCATCCTCATCTCCCGCGACTGGTCCGGCAAGACCCTCGCCGACCACAAGCACGACGCGCGGGCCTGGGTACGGGCACTGCTCGGCGTCACCACCGACGGCACGCAGCTCGTCGACGACCAGGGCGACACCACCGAACGGGTCCGGCACGCCTGGGAACTCGCCCGACCCGACGACCCGGACGTCGGCCCGATGACTCACCGACTCATGCGCTCGATCAGCGAACGCGCCCGCTGGCGATCCGAACTGCTCGCCGCCAAGGACCGGGCCGCGCAGGGGTCCTCAGACCTTTCGGCAACTCAGCACAGCGCACAGCACGACGGGGAGGAAACGCAGTGAACGAGGAGTTGTTGACCGTGCCGGAAGTGCTCGCCGAGCTGCGCGTACCGCGCTCGACCTGGTTCTACTGGCGGCAGACCGGCAAGGGACCACGGGTGATCAAGCTCCCGAACGGGCAGCTGCGGGTCCGCCGGTCGGCGCTCGGTCGGTGGCTCGGCGACTTGGAGCAGGACGCCGCGTGAAGAGCTACGAGGTCCAAATCTGGGAGATCGCCAAGCGCGCTGACCGGAAGGCTCGGCCATGGCGGGTCCGGTGGGCGGTGAGCGGCCAACGCTTCGAGGACATGTTCCGTACCAAAGCCCTGGCGCACTCGTTCCGCGCCGAGCTGGTCCAGGCGGCCAACGCGGGGGAGCCCTTCGACCCCGCCACCGGCCGCCCGGTCTCCGAAGCCAGAGCCAAGAACCCCACCACCTGGTACGCGCACAGCCGCGCGTACGTCGAGATGAAGTGGCCCCGGGCGGCGGCAAAGACCCGGCGCTCGATCGTCGAAGCGCTGACCTCCATCACGGTGACCCTGACCCGGCCGACAAAGCGGGGCCGACCGACTGAGGCTCTGCTCCGTGAGGCGCTGTATCTCTACGGCCTCAACCCGCGCCGCTGGTCCGACGAGATCCCGCCCGACCACGCGGCCGCGCTCGTCTGGCTGGAAACCGCGTCCGTCCCGGTCGTCGAGCTGGACTCGCCCGCGATGGTCCGCCGCGTCCTCGACAGTCTCTGCGTACGCCTCGACGGCAAGCCCGCGGCTGCCTCCACCGTCCAGCGGAAGCGCGCCACCTTCTACAACGTCCTCGGGTACGCCGTCGAGCTGGAGCTGATCGCTTCCAACCCGGTCGACCGGGTTCAGTGGAC
Organism: Micromonospora sp. DH14; assembly: GCF_029809455.1. Taxonomy (NCBI): domain Bacteria; kingdom Bacillati; phylum Actinomycetota; class Actinomycetes; order Micromonosporales; family Micromonosporaceae; genus Micromonospora; species Micromonospora sp. DH14. Next base: position 59,957 of record NZ_JARVKT010000031.1, read on the forward strand.
CGCGCCCGAGGTCGCGCAGTCCATCGACCGGCGGGTGGTGGCGAACCCGGCCCAGGTCGCCACGCTGCTGGAGGCGGTGAAATCTCTCGGCAAACGGGCCGACAAGGTCACCGCGTTCTTTGGCTGTCTCTACTACGCGGGGATGCGTCCCTCGGAAGCGGCGGACCTGCGGCGGGAGGACTGCGACCTTGCCGGCCGATGCGCCGACTGCGGAGCCGACTTCGACGACCTGGCGGCGGTGAAGCCTTCCCGATCCTGCGACCACGAGAAGCTCGAATATCGCTGGGGCCGCCTGGTGCTCGCCGGCACCTCGCCGCGGGCCGGCTCGCACTGGACCGATGATGGCGGCTCGCACGAGCGGCGCGGACTCAAGCACCGGGGGAGGGCTGAGACTCGGACGGTCCCGATCCCGCCGCGGCTCGTCGAGCTGCTGTGCGCGCACGTCGAGAATCACGGGGTCGGCCCGGACGGTCGGTTCTTCCGGGGCCTGCATGGTGGGCCGCTGTCCGAGTCGGTCTATGACCGGTGGTGGAAGCTCGCCCGCGAGAAGGCGCTGACCGAATCGCAGGTCGCGTCGCCGCTCGTCCGCCGGCCCTACGACCTGCGGCACGCGGCGGCCTCGCTCTGGCTGAATGCCGGCGTCCCGCCGACCGAGGTAGCGCGGCGCCTGGGCCACGGCGTCGCCGTCCTGCTCCGCGTCTACGCCAACTGCATCGACGGGGGAGACGACACCATGAACGACAAGATCGGGAATGCCCTCCGATGACTGGTTGTTGCCCGCAGGGCTGAGCCTGGTGGGGACAGAGTGGCATGACCGAAAGGACAACGGGATTTCGTGGCTGATCCGATGGATTTCCTGGCTGGCTCGATGAATCTCCAACGTGACATCGAGCGGCAGGCGCGCGAGCGTGAGCAGTGGCGCATCCAGTCCGATCGGGTGATGGACGAGCTTGCAGAGTCCGTGGCTGCGAAAGAGGCCGAGGAGACGGAGCGTCACGAGCGAGCTGAGCAACGTGAAACGGAGCTCCTGGAGTGGAACGCTGCCTTGGCGCAGCAGTTCGCGGACTTCGTGTCGAAGGTCGACCGCGACCGATCTGACGACCAGCAACGACTTGAGCGCGCCGAGCAGAGAGAGCTTGAGGCTCTTGGAGTGGCCAAGGACAGCCGGCGTGTGGCCTGGATCTCAGCGGTGGTTGCGATCTTTGCTCTGCTGGTCGCGATCATCGCGATCGTTGTGCCCATGGTCTGGTCCTCCAACCAGGCAGACGTTCCGGCGGTGGCGCCTTCCGTTTCGGTGCCTGTGCCCACCGCTTCTCCTACCTCGTCGGATGAGGCTGGCTTGCCGTCTGATTCGCCGTTGCCCTCGGCGTCGTGAGAGGTCGGGCGAACCTGGTGGGCGTGGGCAGATGGTGGGCGGCTGACCGGATGGACTCTGTTCGGACGAGCAAATCGCCAGGTCGCAAGCGCTGAGGCGGTCAAGATCACGGACGCCCTGTAAATCCGTCGCGAAAGCTTCAGAGGTTCGAATCCTCTACCCGCCACCAGGTGCAGACACGGCCCCTGACCAGCAGAGATGCTGATCAGGGGCCGGTGTCGTTGATCTAGCCGAGTCTGTCTGGGTCCAGCCGATGACGGCTGGTTGAAGGCGTTGACCAGGTGGGCCGGGTCAGCCTCAAGCAAATCCACTCGGGCGTCGGGGACCAGCTCGGGGCAGGTGATGGTCTCTTCGCCTCCGTTGGCATAGCTGACGTTCCCCGAGCGGAGGCGCCCGCCTTGTCGGTGATCCCGCCTCAGGTTGGAGGAGCGCGCTCAGCCGGCTGTGCTGTCCGAAAAGCTTGCTCGCGGCGGCCGGCCCGGTGCCCGCTGGTGACCGGCCGGCCCTGCAACTACTGGTCCGGAAACGGCGCGGGATTGCCCGTCCGTTCGGCGTTGTTGACCTTGAGCCCCGCCCATGCGCGGGTCGGCCGGCCTACTGTGTCGTCGTGCCCGCACCCGACGCTGCCACTGACACACACGTCAAGGCTCGTTCGCGACGCCGGCGTATCTGGCTGCTGTCGGTTGTCGCCGTAGCCGCCTGCTGTTTCGGTGTGCTGAAGGTGAGAGACGCCCCTGCGACTGAGGCGCAAGGCTATGTGTTTCAGATCAGCGTTCGCGGTTATGAGCGGGTGCACGACTACATCGATCCTGGTACAGCACCCGCCGAGCAGCGCGCCGCAGTCGCGATCTTCGTCGGCCCTCCGGACGACAACGTCGTCGCCCGCGTGTCCGGTCCAGGGCTCGTTGTCGGCGCTCCAGCAACGGATCCGGCCTTCCCTGACTTCGAAATGATCGGCTACGGCAGTTGGCACGGTTGTTTCGTGCACGTCGACCGCTGGAAGACCAGTGATCCGCCCATGTCGTACCAACTGACGACCGAGCATCTGACCGCGTTCCGGGCGGGACGGCTGTCCGTGCTGTCCATCGCTGTTGGATGTGGCGGTGGGTGACCTCGCGCTCCGGGCGGCCTCGCGAGTCCTTGCCGCTTCCGTGCCGCCTTGCCGTGGGCGTCTTGTCGCTTCGAGGGCAAGCCATCAACGCGACATCGCCGTGCGCCGATATCTTCGCCGGCACGAGTCAACACGGGGCCCGATCGCAGGAGCGGTCGGCCGGACATGTCGCCGCCTCCGGCCCAACAGCCGGCACCGCGTCGGCCTGCGGCCAAAGTCGTGTGACCGCGGAATTCTCCCGCTGTGGGCACACGCCGGCGAAGCACTGAAGCCGAGGTGCGGGCGTCGCGGTGGTCGGTGTTGGCGCGCCTGGCGATAGGTCAGCGCTCACATCGATGGCGACTTCGCCACACCGACGCCTGTCGCATCTGCTGTCATCGATGAAAATTCCACGCCTAGCTGCGCATACCCTGCCCGTGGTCAGCGTTCGTTCTACTGGCCACCAAACTGAAATGAACCCGACGAGGTACTAGCGGGATGGCGGAGAGCCGGTATGGTGGTCGATGGCCGGATCGGAGGCGCACGTTCGTCGCGGACTGTTGAGCGTTGCTGACGGTGACCGTCGTACCGGATGTGGCAGTGCCTACAGCTGGACCCGAATTGCGTTGAAGGTCGCATTCAGCGCTGGGTGAAACGGTTAAGTGACCTGCAGGCTCGTGATCTGGCCCGGTGCGTTGGGGGCGGTAGGCCGAACGGCGGGAAGTAACAGACGGTGGGGCCAGTCGGGCGACCACCACTTCTCTGGCTGCCCGCGCTGTGGCACGATCGTGGAACCTCCATCAACGCTGTACATCTCCCGACAGGAGCGATCATGTCTGGTCGAAGGCTAGGCCGACTCGGTGGGTCTCTCCTCCTTGTTCTTGCTGCCGCCGCCATCGTCGCCTTCCCCGCTGGCCTCTATGACAGCAGTGCTCGTGGAGCTCAGGCCATCGATCTCATCTGGACCGTCGCTCCGGAAGGCACTATCGTCGGCAGCGGTCGCTGACTCGTTCAGCTCACCCCAAGCCACGGGCGGTAAACCGCAGGCGCCGTAGGGAGCGGTATGGCTCCGCGTGATCGATCGCGACGTCGTTCGGCGGATCGTGCATGGTTCATCACCGCGCCACTGGTGTTCTTCGCCGCGATCTGTTCCATCGTCACAGGGCTGGTGTCGTCCCAGCCCTTCGGTGACTGGCTCCTCGCGCTCCTGTTGCTGGTCGCCATGGCCGCCGTGGGCATGCCGGTCCTCAACTTTGTGGTCCGGCGGCAGTCGTTCGGGATGACCCTGACCGAGATTCCGCTGGTACTAGCGCTGTTTCTGCTGCCACCGCTGACCGTCGTCGCGATCTACACGGTGGCGTCCATGCTCACGCAGACGCGGCACCGGTTCGCGCCTGTCAAGTTCTGGTTCAACGTGGCCAAGGCTGCCGCCGGGACCTCTCTCGCCGTCCTCCTCCTTCAGGCGTTACCGCCGTCGAAGGAGGTGGACGACCCCGGCACCTGGCTGAGTCTCTTCGCGGCCGTGACCGCGGTGATCCTGGTCAGCCTTCTCGGCATCGTCGGCGTGCACACCCTCCTGCAGGGTTGGCAGGCGGGACGGGACTCTCTCCGCACCGCACGCCCCGCCCTGCTCACTGCGGCGATCAACGTCTCGCTCGGTCTGATCATCCTGATCGCCGTCACCACCACCTGGTGGTCGTTGGTTTTGCTGGCCGCTCTCGGTGCGGCACTGGTCCTGGTCTACCGCTCCTACGCGGAGTTCTTCCGGCAACACCGGACGCTGGCCGCGATGTACGACCTCACCCGCGCTATCGGGGAGCGCGGCCAGGACGGCACCCTCGTCGATGCGCTCCTGGGTCGGGTCCGGGCCCTGATGCAGGCCGAGTACGCCACGCTGTGGCTGCCCGCCCAGGGCCGCCATCCCGAGGTGCTGCTCACCGCCCGGGTCGACGACTCGGGGCTGTTGGACGTCGTACCCACGCCGGCGTCCCTTCGGCAGCGGGCGTCGGACGAGGGGCGGACCATCGCGGTGGGGCGCGCTTTCGACGAGAAGGCGAACGAGCGCCAGGCGCTGAGCCACAGCAAGATCAAGGACGTCATCGTGGTGCCGCTCCGGTCCGGCCAAGCGGTGATCGGGACCCTGGAGGTCGCCAACCGGCTCAGCGACGTCGGTCATTTCACCCGTGGTGACATCCCCATCTTCGAGACGGTCTCCGCGCACGCCGCCGTGGCCCTGGAGAATTCGCGACTGGTCGACCGGCTGCGGCACGACGCGCACCACGACACGTTGACCCGGCTGCCCAACCGGCGACGGATCACCGGAGCGCTGGACGAGTCGGTCAAGATCCGCGCGCCGGGCGAGGTGGTGGCGCTGCTGCTCTTCGACGTCGACGGGCTGCGCCAGGTCAACGAGTCCCTGGGTCACGCCGCCGGCGACAAGGTCCTCACCGAGGTCGCCAACCGGTTGCGGGCCAGCGCACCGTCGTCGGCTCTGGTGGGCCGTGCCGGCGGGGACGAGTTCCTGGTGACGCTGCGGTTGGAGAGCGCCGAGGCGGCGCTCGATTTGGCCGCCCAGCTGCGCGACCAGATCCGCGACGAGATGGTCTTCGACGCGCTCACCCTCGACGTGAACACCGCCGTCGGGGTGGCCGTACACCCGGATCACGGCAGCGACGCGGCGACCCTGCTGCTTCGGGTCGACCTCGCGGCCACCGCGGCCAAGTCGGTGCCGGGCAGTGTGCAGCTGTTCAACCCCGCGCTGGAGTCCCGTTCACTGCGCCGGCTGGGCCTGGCCGGCGATCTGCGCCGAGCACTGGACCAGGGCGAGCTGGAGGTCTACTTCCAGCCCAAGGTGACGCTGCGGGACCGGCGCCTGGTCGGTGTCGAGTGTCTGGCCCGCTGGGAGCACCCGGCGCACGGCACCGTCGCACCGGAGGATTTCGTGGCGGTGGCCGAGCACACCGGCCAGTTGAGCCGGCTCACCGAGGTGGTGCTGCGCGAGGGCCTGCGCCGCAGTCGGGACTGGGCCCTGGCCGACCAGCCGCTGCCCATCGCTGTCAACCTCTCGGCTCGTACGCTCATCGACCAGCACTTCCCGGACCGGGTCCAGGAGTTGTTGACCGAGTACAAGGTGCCGGCGCAGCGCCTCACCCTGGAGATCACCGAGTCGGGGGTGCTGGACGGCACGGACCGGCCCATCCCCACCCTGCAACGGCTGCGGGATCTCGGCGTACGGCTGTCGGTGGACGACTTCGGCACCGGCGACTCGTCCCTGGCGCACCTGCGGCGCCTGCCGGTGCACGAGGTGAAGGTGGACCGCTCCTTCGTGCAGGGCATGGCTACCGATCCGGGGGACCTGGCGATCGTCAACGCGGTGGTGACGCTCTCCCAGCAGTTCGGCCTGGCGGTGGTGGCCGAGGGGGTGGAGAGCGAGCTGACCCTGGAGCTTCTCCAGGACATCGGTTGTGAGATCGGGCAGGGCTTCCTGTTCAGCAGGCCGCTGCCGTACGAGCGGTTGGCTGCCTGGTTCGGTGCCCAGGTCGAGCCGGAGACGATCTCCAACGGGGAGCTGCCGCGCCTTCGAGTGGTGCCCTGAGCAGGGCGCGGACGATCACGGGGGATCCGATTTCACCTGTCGAGCCGGGCCGTGTACTCTTACTCCTGCGCGCCCCACGGGGAGATCGCGCAGGCCCCCTTAGCTCAGTCGGCAGAGCGTCTCCATGGTAAGGAGAAGGTCTACGGTTCGATTCCGTAAGGGGGCTCGAGGGTTCAGCTGGACCCATCGCAGCGGTGTAGCTCAGATGGTAGAGCAAGCGGCTCATAATCGCTGTGTCGCCGGTTCAAGTCCGGCCACCGCTACTCTCGTCTTCCGGGCTAGTTGCCGGTGGTCGTAAGAATGGGCGCTTCTGGCGCCCACTTTGCATGTCCGCGCTGTCAGCGTCTAGGCTGGCGCGTCGTAGTTGTTTCCGTTAGCGAGGAAGGCACTCCGCCGTGGCGAAGGCTACCGATGTCCGGCCGAAGATCACTTTGGCGTGTGTGGAGTGCAAGGAGCGCAACTACATCACGCGCAAGAACCGGCGCAACGACCCCGACCGCATCGAGCTGAAGAAGTTCTGCCCGCGCGACGGTCGGCACACGGTCCACCGCGAGACCCGCTGATCGCTGGCCGGCTTTGGCCGGCCACCGTCGAAGCTTTTCCGATCGCCGATCTGACCGGTTTGGTGCGGCTCCGTCGCCGCCTACCGATCAGGTCGGCGATTGGGCTTTCCGTGTAGGTTCGCCGCATGCCTCTGGACGCTTCCTTCGTCGGCCGGACCTATCCGCCGACCGCCCCCTACCAGGTGGGCCGAGAAAAGATCCGCGAGTTCGCCACCGCCATCGGCGCCACCGATCCGGCTCACCACGACCCGGAGGCCGCGCAGGCGCTGGGCCATCCCGATGTGGTGGCTCCGCCGACCTTCCCGGTGATCGTCACGATGGCCGCGAGCCGCCAGATCATCGAGGACCCGGCCCTGGGTGTCGACTACAGCCGCCTGGTGCACGGCGACCAGCGGTTCGCGTACACCAGGCCGGTGTTCGCCGGCGACGAGCTGGTCTGCACCAACACCATCGAGGACGTCAGCACCCGGGGTGGGCACGGCTTCCTGACCACCCGCACCGACGTGAGCACCGTCGGCGGGGAGCCCGTGGTCGCGGTCTGGGCCAGGTATGTCATCCGTGGGGAGGCGTGAGATGGAGTTGCCAGCACAGACGTTTCGGGTGACCCGTGCGGACCTGGTCCGTTACGCCGGCGCCTCGGGCGACTTCAACCCGATCCACTGGAGCGACCGGGTCGCCACCACCGTGGGTCTGCCCGGGGTGATCGCCCACGGCATGTTCACCATGGCGCTGGTCGGCCGGGCGGTCACCGAGTGGGCCGGTTCGCCGGACGCGGTGGTGGAGTACGGCGTGCGGTTCACCCGGCCGGTGGTGGTCCCGGACGACGACCAGGGGACCGAGATCGAGGTCACCGCGCGGGTCCGCGAGGTGACCGAGGACGGTCTCACCCGCCTGGAGGTGACGGCCACCTGCCTGGGGGAGAAGGTGCTGTCACAGGCGCGGGCAACCATCCGGTCGGCGCGCTGAACAGAGCCCGCCACGCGTGGCGGAGAGACCGGTTGGGAAAGTCGGGCGGCTACCCGTACACTGGTCCGCCGTGGGGCAAGTGACCCCTGCTCGGTCGTCTGTGGCCGCGTGGGGCGAGTGTTGCCGCATAGGGGTGTAGCTCAATTGGCAGAGCAGCGGTCTCCAAAACCGCAGGCTGCAGGTTCAAGTCCTGTCACCCCTGCGCCTCAGGCCTGACCGTTCCCGTGGGTCGCGCCGCCAGTTCGGCGGCGTCCGGCCCGTGGTGGTGGCATCGGCGGGGTGGTTCCGAGGCAATCGGGCCCTCCGGCTGATCCACCGGCCGCGGCCCGTCGCGGGACGGTTGGGTCCGGCCGGCGTGACCAGCGCCGCGTACGCCACTCGGCGTGCGACCCAAGATTCCGCGACGGAGGGCGAAGTGGCCGACAACAAGCGGCGCGACGACGACGGCGACGATCGTCTGGACGACGAGATCGTCGACGACGTGGCCGACGACGACGCCTCCGGCGCGGACGAGCCGGTTTCCCGGGGCGGCACCGCCACGCGGTCCCGCGCCCGGGCGGAGTCGGCGGACAGCCGGCCGACCACCCGGTCGGAAACGGGTCGGGTGGGCGTCTTCGGGCGCATCGCCCGGTTTTTCCGCGAGGTTGTAGCCGAACTGCGTAAGGTCATCTGGCCGACCCGCAAGGAGTTGCTGACCTACACCGCCGTGGTGGTGGCGTTCGTCGCGGTGATGCTGACGATCGTGGGTGTGCTGGACTTCGGCTTCGCCAAGGTCGTGTTGTTTGTCTTTGGCAACTCGGACTGACCGGCTGCCTCCAGCCATAGTGACGGAAGTGAGCGAGCGTGCCTGAGTACGACGAGACCGCCGGAGAAGTGGACGAGCAGTCCACGGTCGCGACGGCGGCTGGTGACGAGTCGGTTGAGGCCGCCAGCGAGCCGGAGTTCCCAACGACCGAGCCCGCACCGGACGAGGACTACGACCCGGTCGCGGAGCTGAGGCAGAAGCTGCGCTACGCGCCGGGTGACTGGTACGTGGTGCACTCGTACGCCGGCTACGAGAACAAGGTCAAGACCAACCTCGAGACCCGGATCACGAGCCTCGACATGGAGGACTTCATCTACCAGGTCGAGGTGCCGACCCGGGAAGAGGTCGAGGTCAAGAACGGTAAGCGTTCGCAGATCCAGGCGAAGGTCTTCCCGGGTTACATCCTGGTCCGGATGGAGTTGACCGCCGAGTCGTACTCGTGTGTCCGGAACACCCCGGGGGTGACCGGCTTCGTCGGTGCTACCGACCGGGCTGACCGGCCCGCTCCGCTCTCGCTCGACGAGGTGCTGAAGTGGCTGGCGCCGGCCGTCGAGACCGAGCAGAAGAAGGCGAAGCCGGAGATCAAGGTCCTCGACTTCGAGGTGGGCGACTCCGTCACCGTCACCGACGGCGCGTTCGCGTCGCTGCCGGCCACGATCAGCGAGATCAACGCCGACCAGCAGAAGCTCAAGGTGCTGGTGTCGATCTTCGGTCGGGAGACTCCGGTGGAGCTCAACTTCAACCAGGTCGCCAAGATCTGACTGGTCGTCGGCGGCGGGTCCGGCCCGCCGCCGACGTCGGCGTACGCGCTCCCGCTCGACCTCGGCGGACGAGTGGGCTGCGGCCTGCGCTACTCTTGAATGTCGCCGCTGTCGCACCGCGCTGACCGTGCGCGCCCGAGGGCGGCGACAGCCGCTTTTTCCCAGCTCCAAGCCCCAGGAAGTGACATGCCTCCGAAGAAGAAGCTCGTCAAGACGTTCACGCTTCAGCTGCCGGCGGGCCAGGCCACGCCGGCGCCGCCGGTCGGCCCCGCGCTCGGCCAGCACGGCGTGAACATCATGGAGTTCTGCAAGTCCTACAACGCGCAGACCGAGTCCCAGCGGGGCGACATCGTCCCCGCCGAGATCAGCGTGTTCGAGGACCGGTCCTTCACGTTCGTGCTGAAGACCCCGCCCGCCGCCCGGCTGCTGCTCAAGGCCGCCGGTGTGCAGAAGGGGTCTGGCGTTCCGCAGTCCGACAAGGTCGGCGCGGTCAGCCGCGGCCAGCTCCGTGAGATCGCCGAGAAGAAGATGGCCGACCTCAACGCCAACAGCATCGAGCAGGCCGAGAAGATCATCGCCGGCACCGCCCGGTCGATGGGCATCACCGTCAACGACTGACGTCGGCCCAGGCCGTCGACCCAACCGTGGGAGGGCTCGCGCCGAGCGGCCCGCCAGAGACCACAGGAGTAATCAGCAATGCAGCGCAGCAAGAGCTACCGCAAGGCCGCCGATGTCATCGACCGGTCGAAGCTCTACACCCCCACCGAGGCCGTGAAGCTGGCCAAGGAGACCACCAACGTCAAGTTCGACGCCACGGTCGAGGTCGCCATGCGCCTCGGCGTCGATCCCCGCAAGGCGGACCAGATGGTCCGTGGCACGGTCAACCTGCCGCACGGCACCGGTAAGACCGCCCGCGTGATCGTGTTCGCCAGCGGCGCGAAGGCCGAAGAGGCCGCCGCCGCGGGTGCTGACGAGGTGGGCACCGACGAGTTGGTCGCCCGGATCCAGGGTGGTTGGCTCGACTTCGACGCGGCGATCGCCACGCCGGACCAGATGGCCAAGATCGGCCGGATCGCGCGGATCCTGGGCCCGCGCGGTCTCATGCCGAACCCGAAGACCGGCACGGTGACCATGGACGTCACCAAGGCTGTGCAGGACATCAAGGGCGGCAAGATCACCTTCCGGGTGGACAAGCACTCCAACCTGCACCTGATCATCGGCAAGGCCTCCTTCACCGAGGGCCAGCTGGTGGACAACTACGCAGCGGTGCTCGACGAGGTGCTGCGCGCCAAGCCGTCCGCGGCCAAGGGCAAGTACCTCCGCAAGGTCATCCTGACCACCACGATGGGCCCGGGTGTCCCGGTCGACCCGAACCTGGTGAAGAACCTTCGGGAGGACCAGGCCGAGGCCTGAGTCGACAGTTCGCTCCGCCGGGGCGCCGCCACGACCGTGGCGGCGCCCCGGCGCGTTCTAGGTGTGGCAGGCTCGGGCCCATGCGGCTGGAGAACGTCTGGTTGCGGTACCACCGGCGGGGGCCGTGGGTGCTGCAGGGCATCGATGTGCGGATCGGCCCCGGCGAGGTGGCGATCGTGTTGGGGCGCAACGGGGTGGGCAAGTCGACACTGCTCCAGGTGGCTGCGGGGGTCCTCCGTCCGGACCGGGGGCGGGTCTCCGGCCGGCCGGCACGGGTGGGCTGGGTGCCGGAGCGGTTCCCCGCCGACCAACCGTTCACGGTGGCCCGCTATCTGACCGGGATGGCCCGGGTGGCGGGGCTGAGCAGGGCCGCGGCCGACGCGGCGGTGACCTCCTGGATCGACCGGCTCGGGCTGTCCGCCTTCCGCTCGGTCCGGCTGCCGGAGCTGTCCAAGGGCACCGCGCAGAAGGTCGGCCTCGCCCAGGCGATGCTGCGCCCGCCGGGCCTGCTGGTCCTCGACGAGCCGTGGGAGGGGCTGGACGCCACCACCCGTGAGCTGGTGCCCGAGCTGATCGCCGAGGTGCTCGCCGCCGACGGGTCCGTCCTGGTGAGCGACCACCGCGGCGAGACGGTCCGGCTGCCGGCCGCGCGTCGCTGGTTGGTGGCCGACGGCTCGCTCGCCGAGGAGGCGTCGTCGACGGACGAGACGATCGCCGTGGTCGAGGTCGCGGTGCCGGCCGCGCGGGTCGCCGGCACCGTCGCCCGGTTGCGCGCCGAGGGCCATCAGGTGCTGCGGGTACGCTCCGCCACCGCCGTACCCCAGGCCGGACCCGCCGAGCCGCTGCGGGCAGCGGGCGCCGCCCCACCCGCCGAGCCGCCGATCACCGTGACCGAGCAGCCGGAGGCCGCCGACGCGGTGGTCGAGCCGGCGGCGGGGGAGGCCCGGTGAGCGCCCTGATCCGGATGCGGTTGACCGGTTTCCTGCGGACCGGCCGGGCGGTGGCACCGCTGCTCGCCGGCCTGATCACGCTCGGCACACTGTACGGCGGTGGCCGTGCCCAGCCGGCGGAGGCGTACGGCGTCTCCGCCGTCGTGCTCTTCCCGGTGCTCGCCTGGCAGACCAAGATTCTGTTGGACGTCGAGCCGGACGTGCAGCGTCGGCTGGCGCAGGTGACGGTCGGGGTGGCGCGGGAGCGGCTGGCCGGGCTGCTCGCCGCAGCGGTGGCGGCGCTGGTGACGGTGGCCGTCGCGTTGCTCTTCCCGTGGCTGGTGGGCGGGGTGTCCGGCCCGGTCGACCCGGGGGACCGGTCGATTCCGGTCGGGCTCGCGCTGGGGCTGTGGGCGCATCTGCTGGTCGTACCCGCTGCTGTTGCCCTTGGCGCGCTGGCCAGCCGGGCGTCGGTGGGCGGCGCCGGGTACGGCGTCGCGGTGTTGGCCCTCGGCGGGGTCGGCGCCGTCGTGCTCGGCCTGACCGGTTCGGTGGCACCCTGGCTGGCTCCGCCGATCATGGCGGCGGCGCGCACCACCGGCGGTGAGGCCGCCGCGCTGACACTGCTGGCGCTGAGCGGGTGGGCGTTGGCCTGGAGTGGTGCTGTCGTCGGCGGCTACCTGTGGCGCCGGCGGGCCCAGGGCTGACCGCCACCGGCGTCGGTGGCGCGGCTCACAGGTCGCGATTTGGTGCTGGTGACCTGGGCGCGTAGTCTTCAACAGTCATCCGTGTTCTCATGGATGAGGAACCACCCAGAGACCGCTGGTCACCGTGCTCCGGCACGGTCGAAGGTCCCGCGACAACGGGCGACCCGCGTAGGGCGGCAAGCGTAACTCGGCAGTGCACGTGGTCCGCCGACCATGGTGATCTGCCGGCCCTCGCCCCGTGCGCCCTGCGCCGGGGCTTTTTCGTTGTCGTGCTGCCTCCGCCCCCGTTCCGGCTTCGGCCGAGACGGGGACCAGCCTCGAGTAACGAGAGAGGAGGGACATGGCGGACAAGCCGATCCGGGCCGACAAGGCCACGGCCGTCGCTGAGCTGACCGAGAGCTTCCGCAGCTCGGGCGCCACCGTGCTGACCGAGTACCGCGGTCTGACGGTTTCCCAGCTCACCCAGCTTCGGCGCTCGCTCGGTGCCGACACCAGCTACACGGTCGCGAAGAACACGCTGGCCAAGCGTGCTGCGACGGACGCGGGCATCACCGGCCTCGACGAGCTGTTCACCGGTCCTACCGCGCTGACTTTCGTTTCGGGCGACGTCGTCGAGGCGGCGAAGGGGCTTCGCGACTTCGCGAAGGCCAACCCGAAGCTCGTCATCAAGGGCGGTGTCTTCGAGGGCAAGGCCATTTCCGCGGCCGAGGTCACGAAGCTTGCCGACCTGGAGTCCCGCGAGGTGCTGCTGGCCAAGCTGGCCGGCGCGATGAAGGGCAACCTGAGCAAGGCCGCGGCCCTGTTCCAGGCCCCGCTGTCGAAGACCGCCCGTCTGGCGGCTGCACTGCAGGACAAGCGCGAGAAGGAGGGCGCCGAGGCGGCCTGAGGCCCCCACGGCGCACCAGTTCTTACTTAACAGAAACAGGAAAGGACGCCAGACATGGCGAAGCTCAGCACCGACGAGCTGCTCGACGCGTTCAAGGAGATGACGCTGATCGAGCTCTCTGAGTTCGTGAAGCAGTTCGAGGAGACCTTCGAGGTCACCGCCGCTGCTCCGGTCGCGGTTGCCGCTGCCGGCGGTGGCGTCGGTGGCGCTGCTGCCCCGGCCGAGGAGGAGAAGGACGAGTTCGACGTCATCCTCGAGGCTGACGGTGGCAAGAAGATCCAGGTCATCAAGGTCGTGCGTGAGCTGACCGGCCTGGGCCTCAAGGAGGCCAAGGACGCGGTCGAGTCCGCGCCGAAGGCCATCCTGGAGAAGGTCAACAAGGAGACCGCCGACAAGGCGAAGGCCAAGCTCGAGGGCGAGGGCGCCAAGGTCACCCTCAAGTGACCTGACGTTCCACCTACGCGTACCCGGCTCGTGAGCTGGGACACGATTCGCGTGGCGGCGGGCGGTGATCCGACACGGATCACCGCCCGCCGTCTTGGTGGTGTTGGCTCCGATCGGCTCTGAGCTGGGCTCCGACCTGCGGATCCGGCGACCGGAACGAGGGCGGCCGGTCGCTCTCCAGGGGGAAACACGGGGCGAGGGCAATACCGGCCCTTGACGCGGCCCGGGGCTGCCAGGCACGCTGACACCAGCAAGACACCGCGCTTGCGACGGCCACGACGTGGGTATGACAGCGGCGGCACCATCGGCCGCGGTAACCCGAGCGGCCCAGTGGGGAGTTGCGTTCTGAGCGGCCCGGCTGACCCCGTTAACGGGGGCCGAGGAGCGCTCCGCAAACAACCTGCGGGGTGGGCTGGACAGCGGTTAGCCTCTCGGCTACACTGCTAGTTTGCGCTGCCTTCCGACTTGACCCCTGCTCGGAAATGTCCGTTTACGGATATTTCTGGTGGGGTCATTGGAGTGCACGCGTACCAGCCGTTCTGCAGCACCGGTCCTCGGAAGGACGCATCTTGGCAGCTTCCCGCCCTGCGAAGACCAGTCGTACGTCGAGCGCATTCGCTCCCCGCCGAGTTTCATTCGGCAGGATCACCGAACACCTCGAGGTCCCCAACCTCCTTGCCATTCAGAACGAGTCCTTCGACTGGCTCGTCGGCAACGAGGCTTGGCAGGGCCGGTCGGCGGACGACCCGCACGCACGCTCGGGTCTCGCGGAGATCCTTGAAGAGATCAGTCCCATTGAGGACTTTTCCGGCACCATGTCGCTCTCCTTCTCAGCGCCGCGCTTCGACGAGGTCAAGGCCTCGATCGAGGAGTGCAAGGAGAAGGACCTGACCTACTGCGCTCCGCTCTTCGTGACCGCGGAGTTCACCAACAACACCACTGGCGAGATCAAGAGCCAGACGGTGTTCATGGGTGACTTCCCGATGATGACGCCCAAGGGCACCTTCGTCATCAACGGCACCGAGCGCGTCGTGGTCAGCCAGCTCGTCCGGTCTCCGGGCGTCTACTTCGACAAGCAGCCGGACAAGACCTCCGACCGCGACCTCTCCAGCGTCAAGGTCATCCCGAGTCGGGGTGCCTGGCTGGAGTTCGACATCGATAAGCGCGACACGGTCGGCGTACGTATCGACCGTAAGCGTCGCCAGGCCGTCACGGTCCTGCTCAAGGCCATCGGATGGTCGGCCGAGCGGATCCGTGAGCGGTTCGGGTGGTCCGAGCTGATGATGACCACGCTCGAGAAGGACCACATCGCCGGCGCCGATGAGGCGCTGCTCGACATCTACCGCAAGCTGCGCCCTGGCGAGCCGCCGACGCGCGAGAACGCCCAGACCCTGCTCGACAACCTCTTCTTCAACCCGAAGAGGTACGACGTCGCCAAGGTCGGGCGCTACAAGTTCAACAAGAAGCTCGAAGTCGACGTGCCGATCACCACCGGCACGCTGACCGAGGACGACATCGTCGCCACCGTGGAGTACCTGTGCCGGCTGCACGCCGGTGAGGAGGGCTACGAGGCCGACGACATCGACCACTTCGGCAACCGGCGGCTCCGTACCGTGGGCGAGCTGATCCAGAACCAGGTTCGGGTCGGCCTGTCCCGGATGGAGCGGGTCGTCCGTGAGCGGATGACCACGCAGGACGTCGAGGCGATCACCCCGCAGACCCTGATCAACATCCGCCCGGTGGTGGCGGCGATCAAGGAGTTCTTCGGGACGTCCCAGCTGTCCCAGTTCATGGACCAGACCAACCCGCTGGCGGGCCTGACCCACCGGCGCCGGCTGAGCGCGCTCGGCCCGGGTGGTCTGTCCCGGGAGCGGGCCGGCTTCGAGGTCCGCGACGTGCACCCGTCCCACTACGGCCGGATGTGCCCGATCGAGACGCCGGAAGGCCCGAACATCGGCCTGATCGGCGCGCTGTCCACCTTTGCCCGGGTCAACCCGTTCGGCTTCATCGAGACGCCGTACCGGAAGGTCGTCGACGGTCGGGTCACCGACCAGATCGACTACCTGACCGCGGACGAGGAGGACCGGTTCGTCAAGGCCCAGGCCAACGCGCGCCTGAAGGCTGACGGCACGTTCGCCGAGGACCGGGTGCTCTGCCGTCGTAAGGGCGGCGAGACCGAGGACGTGGTCCCCGCGGCCGTCGACTACATGGACGTCTCGCCTCGGCAGATGACCTCGGTCGCGACCGCCATGATCCCGTTCCTCGAGCACGACGACGCCAACCGGGCACTGATGGGCGCGAACATGCAGCGCCAGGCGGTGCCGCTGGTCAAGGCCGAGGCGCCGCTCGTGGGTACGGGCATGGAGTACCGGGCCGCTGTCGACGCTGGCGACGTGGTGGTCGCCGAGGTCGGCGGTGTGATCGAGGATCTCTGCGCCGACTACGTCACCATCCACCAGGATGACGGCCACCGCCGGACGTACCTGCTGCACAAGTTCCGCCGCTCCAACGCCGGCTCCTGCGTCAACCAGAAGCCGGTGGTCTTCGAGGGCGACCGCGTCGAGGCCGGTCAGGTCATCGCCGACGGTCCCTGCACCGACGAGGGCGAGATGGCGCTCGGACGCAACCTGCTGGTGGCGTTCATGTGCTGGGAGGGCCACAACTACGAGGACGCGATCATCCTGTCGCAGCGCCTCGTGCAGCAGGACGTGCTCACCTCGATCCACATCGAGGAGCACGAGGTCGACGCCCGGGACACCAAGCTCGGTCCGGAGGAGATCACCCGCGACATCCCGAACGTCAGCGAGGAAATGCTCGCTGACCTCGACGAGCGCGGCATCATCCGGATCGGTGCCGAGGTCGTCCCCGGCGACATCCTGGTCGGCAAGGTCACGCCCAAGGGTGAGACCGAGCTGACCCCGGAGGAGCGGCTGCTCCGCGCGATCTTCGGTGAGAAGGCGCGTGAGGTTCGGGACACCTCGCTGAAGGTGCCGCACGGCGAGACCGGCACGGTCATCGGTGTGCGTACGTTCTCCCGCGAGGACGGCGACGAGTTGCCGCCGGGTGTCAACGAGCTGGTCCGGGTCTACGTCGCCCAGAAGCGCAAGATCCAGGACGGCGACAAGCTCGCCGGCCGGCACGGCAACAAGGGCGTCATCTCGAAGATCCTGCCGGTCGAGGACATGCCGTTCCTCGAGGACGGCACCCCGGTCGACATCGTGCTCAACCCGCTCGGTGTGCCGAGCCGGATGAACATCGGCCAGGTGCTGGAGACCCACCTCGGTTGGGTCGCCAAGACCGGTTGGAAGGTCGAGGGTGACGACGCCGAGTGGAAGCGCCAGCTCCGCTCGATCGACGCGCACGAGTCCGAGGGGGACACCAACGTGGCCACCCCGGTCTTCGACGGTGCCCGCGAGGAGGAGATCTCCGGCCTGCTCGAGTCGACCCTGCCCAACCGGGACGGCAAGCAGCTGATCGGGCGTACCGGCAAGGCGCAGCTGTTCGACGGTCGTTCCGGTGAGCCACTGCCGGACCCGATCGCCGTCGGCTACGTCTACATCCTGAAGCTCAACCACCTGGTCGACGACAAGATCCACGCTCGGTCGACCGGCCCGTACTCGATGATCACGCAGCAGCCGCTGGGTGGTAAGGCGCAGTTCGGTGGTCAGCGTTTCGGTGAGATGGAGTGCTGGGCGATGCAGGCGTACGGCGCTGCCTACGCCCTGCAGGAGCTACTCACGATCAAGTCCGACGACGTGCTCGGCCGGGTGAAGGTCTACGAGGCCATCGTCAAGGGCGAGAACATCCCGGAGCCGGGCATCCCGGAGTCGTTCAAGGTGCTGCTCAAGGAGCTGCAGTCGCTGTGCCTCAACGTTGAGGTGCTCTCCAGCGACGGTGTGGCCCTGGAAATGCGCGAGACCGACGACGAGGTGTTCCGGGCCGCTGAGGAGCTGGGCATCGACCTGTCCCGGCGCGAGCCGAGCTCGGTCGAAGAGGTCTGAGGTGTGCGGTCGGGGGGGGGGGGGCCGGCCCCCCCCCCCCCCCC